>DASUNL010000243.1:0-5606 GCA_036277175.1 Pyrinomonadaceae bacterium
CGACGGGCCGACGCGACGAGGCGCGGCAGATTCTCGAACAGCTCCTCGCGCAGCACGAGGAGCGCGGCGTCACCGCCTACGAGATAGCCGTCATCTACTCGCTCCTCGGCGACACGGACGAGGCTTTGCGCTGGCTCGAACAGGCCGAGCGCGAGCACGCCGTCGGCCTCACGTTCGTCCGCGTTGACCCGCACCTCGATTCGCTGCGCTCCGACCCGCGCTTCGACGAGTTCCTGCGCCGCATGTCCGGGCCGCGCGCGTCGCGTTCGCGCTCGTCCGCGACGACGCCCGAAGAGCGCACGGTCGCCATCCTGCCCTTCAAGGTCGTCAACCCCGGCGAAGACGGACGCGACACGGGCGCGGCATACTTAGGATTGGGCTTGGCCGACGCGCTCATCACGCGCCTCTCAAACATCCGCAGTCTGACGGTTCGGCCGACGAGCGCCGTCGCGCGTTTCGGGGGCGACGCCCAAGACCCGGTCGAGGCGGGCCGCGCGCTCGGCGTCGCCTTCGTCTTGGACGGGCGCGTGCTTTTGGCGGGCGCGCGCCTGCGCGTCACCGTGCAGCTCGTCCGCGTCTCAGACCGCTCGCCCGTCTGGGCCGAGAAGTTCGACGCCGACCACACAGACATCCTCGCCGTCCACGACTCGATCTCCGAGCAGGTCGCCGTCGCCCTCGTCCCGCAGCTCTCGGGCGCGGAGCGCGAGCGCGTCGCCGCGCACGGCACGGACGACGCCAAAGCCTACGAGGCTTACCTGCGCGGCCGCTACCACTGGAACTCGATTAGCGAGGATGCGTTCGCGCGCGCGATTACTTTTTATCAGGAGGCCATCCGCCTCGACCCGTCCTACGCGCTCGCGCACGCGGGCGTCGCAGACTACTACAACTGGCTCGGCGTCTACGGCGTGCGCCCCTCCGACGAGTGCTTCACGGAGGCGCGGCGCGAGGCCGAGCGCGCCATCGAACTCGACCCGCACTTGGCCGAGGCCTACGCCGCGCTCAACTTCGCCGACGTGGGCCAGTGGGACTGGCCTGCGGCCGAGCGTCACATCAAGCGTGCCATCGAGCTGAACCCGAAGTACTCGACCGCGCACAACTTCTACTGCCTCCAGCTCGCCGCCCAAGGTCGCTTCGAGGAGTTTGAGCGGGTGGGCGCGCGCGCGCTCGAACTCGACCCCGTCTCGCCGCACCTCAGTCAGACCTTGGGGTGGGGCTTCTACCACGCGCGCCGCTTCGAGGAGAGTCTCACGCACCTGCGTCGCTCGCTCGAACTCGACCCTAATTTCGTCTTGTCGCGTTGGGTTCTGGGTTGGACGCTGGCGCAGTTGGGGAGGTTCGAGGAATCAATCGCCGAGGCCGAGCGCGCGGCGCTCGTCACGGATCGCAACAGCATGCCGGTGCTCGCCGCGCTCGCCGACGTGTACGCGATGGCGGGCGACGAAGCGTCGGCGCGCGGAGTGTTGGCGGAGTTGGAGGAGAAGGGGCGGACGCGCCACGTCTCGCCGTATCACGTGGCGCTCGTCCACGCCAACTTCGGCGAAGACGAGCGCGCGCTCGCGCTACTCGAAGAGGCCGCGCGCGCGCGCGAGGCGTGGCTCATCTGGATGAAGGGCGAGCCGCAGCTCGACCGCCTGCGCGCTCACCCGCGCTTCGTCGCGTTGCTCGAACAGGTTCACCCCTCGGAGGCGAGCTGACGCGCGCCGACCGTGCGCTCGTTGCGCTCGTAGACTAAACGGCCCGAGGCCGCCAAGTCCCTGCGCCGCTCCGCGCGTGCGCGCTGTCTCAAGGCCAGACGGTACTCGAAGGCGTCGAGCGCGGCCTCCACAATCTGAATTAAGCCTAACATCACGAATCCCTCCCCGTTATCCAATCTCTCGTCGCAGAGTTTATTTTCGTCCCTACAACCCTACGCGCATTTGAGAACGGCAAAGGATCACATTCCTTGCAAGTCAGTACCGCCTGCCCCGAGCGGGCGGGTCTCGACGATACTTGAGACCCGCCCGCTTGCGGCAGGCGGCACTGACTTTGAGTTCGATTCAGTCTCGCGCGGGCACGGCTTCGACGATGCTGACGAGTGATCTCGTCTCCAAGACCCTCTTCAGCTCGAAGCCCGCCTTCGCGAGCAACTCGCGGTACTCCGTCGCGGTGCGTTCACGCCCGCCCGTCATCACGAGCATCTGCAAGTCCATCAGCTTCGCGGCCGAAGGCCCGCCGCCCTCCGGGATGACCTGCTCGCAGAGCAGAAGTCTTCCCGTCGGCCCGATGGCCCGCCGCACGTTGCGCAGGATGGTGAGCGCGCGCTCCTCGTCCCAGTCGTGGATGATCCACTTCAGAACGTATGCGTCGCCGCCCCCCGGCACGCTCTCGAAGAAGTCTCCGCCCACGGCCTCGCAACGCTCCGACAGTCCCTCGGCCTCGATGCGCGCGCGCGCACCCGCCGTGACCTCCGGCTGGTCGAAGACGACGCCGTGCGCGTCTGGGTTGCGGCGCAGGATGGCCGTTAAGAGTCCCCCGTGGCCGCCGCCCACGTCGACGATTTTGCGGAAGGACGAGAAGTCGTACCCTTCGGTGACGGCCGCCGCGACGACGCCGGAGAGTTCGACCATCGCCTCGTTGAACGGCTCGGCCGATTCGGGGTGCGCCGCGTAGTAGGGGAAGACCTCGACGCCGTGCGCGCGCTTGAACCCTTGCTCTCCGGTGCGCACGCTTCCCAAAAGCTCGTCCCACGCCTGCCACGAAGCAGTCTCGCCGAGATGCAGAATCATCCCGCGCATCGAACCCGGCCCCTTGCGCAAGAACTGCGTGAACGGCGTCGCGCCGTAACGCCCGTCAGTCTTTTCGTTGAAGACGCCTATCCCTGCGAGCGCGCGCATCAGGCGTCTGAGCGTCGGCGCGTGCGCGGCCGTCGCCGTCGCCAACTCCTCGACCGTCTTCGGCCCGCCCGTCAGAAGGTCTGCGACGCCGAGCCGCGTCGCGACGTAGATGGCCTTCGCGACCCAGTGGCCGGTCGCGAGTTGAAAGAAGGCTTCGGCTGCGGCCGTGCCCTCAATCTCCGAGGCCGTCAACTCCATCTCGGCGGTCTCGGCCTCGGTCTCCGCCGGTGTCGCTTGTTTTGACATGAAGTACTCCTCTCTTACCGACGCGCCCGCGCCTTTTAGTTCGACGAGGCGGCCGCGTCCATGATCGCCTGCGCGGCCTGCTCGGCGGCGGGCGTGACGATGTCGTCGCCGTTCGAGCGGGCCTTGGTCTTAAATTGCCGGGTCACGGTCGGGGCCGCGCCGCCCGGCGATTCGAGTCGGATGTCGAGCGTCAGCTCGTCGCGCGACTTAACGCCGGCCGACGTAGACGCGGCGGCGTAACCGGACGACGCGACGTAAGCCGCCGTCGCACTCGTGCCGCTCACCGGCGCGACGCCGACGGCCCGCGCCGCGCCGCCGAGCAGGCGGCCAAAGCCGATGCCCCCGCCCTTCTTGTGCGAGACGCTGGCGTAGACGACGAAGTCGCAATCCTTCTCGCCCGCCTCGGCCTCGACATCGGCGGGCATGCGCGACTCGATACCGACGACCTCGACGCCCGGCCCAGCGAGTTGCGCCGTCAAGCTATCGCGCACGGCCGACGCGAGTTCCGACGCGCTCATGCCGTCGCCGACCGCGCCCGTCCTAACGGCCACGACGCCGAGCCGCACGACGCCTTCCCTTTTCGCTTTGAGCGTCGAGGCGCGCGACGACGAAGCGCCGCGACCGCCTGTGGAATTGTTATAGCTCGACGCGAGCGCAGGCTCCGACGTTTCGTCAGCGTCGCTCTCATCTTCCCCTTCGGCGTCCGCGCCGGACGCGCCGTAGAGTTCGGCCGCCGTCTTCACCTCGCGGTAACCGGCCGGCGCGTCGAAGAGCGCGGCGTCGAGCGTGGCCTGCGAGATTTCCGTCACCTCGTAGGTCATCTCGTAGGTGGCCGCGCCTTCGCCGGTGGACATCGTCGTCTTCGTCAGGACGGGGAAGCCGGTGCGCACCGCGCCCACCTGCTTCGACTCGTAGCGATCGCGACAACCCGAAGCATTCGCGCCCATCGAGTACTGATAGTTGCGCGCCGCGTCGCAGTCGGGCGCGAAAGCGGCGTCGATGTACCAGCCGTCAATCTCCATGCGGGTCTTCATGGGGGTGCAGGCGTCGGGCGAAGACTCCGTCACCATGGTCGTAATGATGCGGCGCGCCGTGTGGCCGAACATCTGCTTGCGCTCGCCCGTGTCCTTGTTGGTGACGGTCGTCGTGACGACTCCCCCGCGCTCTTGCGGCGTCTGAGCCTGCGCGCGAGCGGCGGAAGGCTTCTGCGCGGCGACCGAGTCTTGCGCGTAAGACGTCACGGTGTAGGTCTTCGACGCGGCGTTGATTTGCAGGTCGCGGCGCAGGTCGCACTGCTGGACGCTAATCATCTGGCCGCCCATCATCTCCGTGCGCTGCCGCTTGCCCTTGATGTAGATGGTCTGTTCGCTCGACTGCCCGGCCATCCCTTGCTTGGCCTTAATCTTCACGTCGGCGCGCGCGGACGCGGCCGCCGCGACGAACAACAAAACCGCCGCCGCCAGTTTCAAAACCCCGGCCGTCCCTCTCATGTTGATATGTGTCCTTTCGAGATTAGTTCGCATCTTCGGCAGGCATCCCACTCGGAATCTCTCCCACACACATACGCGCAACTTCCCGCGAAACGGGATCAAAAGAGCCTAGGCGCGCCGGACTTCGGGCGAATCCGTCGCGCGGTTCGTTTTGTTGAAGGGTTACGAGGGAAGCGATATGCGCCGCGCGCCGATGAATTCGGCCAGACGTTCGACGGCCATCTTTAGCGCGGCCTGCCTCGCGCGCGTCGCGCGCACGCCCGGCTCCCAGTAGACGCGACGGACGACGAGCACGCCCTCGCGCCTCTCGAACTTCGGGTCGAGACGGCCCGTCAGCCGGTCGCCTTCGAGGACGGGTAGAACGTAGTAGCCGTACTGTCGCTTCGGCGCGGGCGTGAAAGCCTCGAAGCGATAGTCGAACCCGAAGAGGCGTCGGGCGCGCGCGCGGTCGCGTATGACGGGGTCGAATGGACTGAGCAGACGCGCGCGCGCGGGCGGCGCGGGCAGACGCGAAAGGCGACGCTCCCAGTCGGCCGCCGCAAAACTCGTTCGCGGCTTCGAGCCGTCGGCCGACTCGACCAACACACGACGGACGCGACCCTCGCGCTCCGCCCCTTCGCACCACGCGCGCGCCTGCGCGATATCGACCGCGTCCCAGAACTCCGCCAGCTCCTTCGGCGTCGCCACGACCAAGCGTTCGAGCGCAGTCCCGCATGCCCACTCGACGTGCTCCGCCTCTGTCGGCCGGGGCGCGTAGAGCGCGCGGGGCAAGACGCGCTCGGCGAGGTCGTAGACCTTCTGAAAGCCCTCGCGACGCGCGACCAACAGCTCGCCCGTCGTCCAGAGAAATTCGAGCGCGGCCTTCTGCGGCTTCCACCCCCACCACGCCGACGACGCGCCGCCGCCGTCGTGCTCGAAGTCCTGCGAACGCAGCGGCCCCTCGCGCGCGACGCGCTCGCGAACCGTGCCGACGACGCGCTCCGCGTCGTCGCCCATG
>DASUNL010000244.1:0-12325 GCA_036277175.1 Pyrinomonadaceae bacterium
TCGACCGCCTGCTCCTCGTTGCCCTCGGCCTCGGTGAGCGCCTTCTTGCACTCCATCATCCCCGCGCCCGTCTTCTCGCGCAGCGCCTTGACCGCCGCCGCCGTAATCTCCGCCATTACCGAAATCTCCTTAAGATGAAGGCCGCAGTGTCGGACGACGAACGCGAAGACCGGCCGTCTTCAATTCGTCATTCATCGTCCGTCACCGCCGCGTTATAAAAAGCGCAGCCGCCGGCGGGTTCTTCCGCACTGGAGGCTGCGCTCGCCGATGTCCCGAAAGCTGTGAGCTGTTGTGTGCGTCGGGTCAGCTCGCGACGCCGACCGACTCCGCGCCCTTGTCCTGCTCGGCCGAGCGCGAAGGCTCCTTGTTGTCGCCCTCGCCGCCGCCGCCAGTCGCGCCGCGCACGGGCGCGCCCGTCCCCGCCTGCTCGTGGTCGCCGACGCTGTCGGGCTGCTGGCCGGTCTTGCCGAAGCCGGTGTTGCCCGCGACGGAAGTCTGCGTCGTCGGGTCGGCCGCGCCGGCCTCCATGTCCGTGGTGTTCTGCGACTGCGCGCCGGGGTCGCGCTCGGTCGTAATCGTGGAGGTCGTCACGGGCCGGTCGGGGCCGACGACGTCCGGCGCGGGCTGCGCTGCCGTCTGCTCGGCGGCGGCGGCCTCGTCCTCCTCCGCGCCCTTCGAGCGCATCTGCTGACCCTCGATGCAGGCGTCGGCGATGCGCGAGGCGAAGAGGCGGACGGCGCGGAGCGCGTCGTCGTTTCCGGGGATGACGTAGTCGATGCCGTCGGGCGAGCAGTTGGTGTCGACGACGGCGATGACGGGGATGCCGAGGCGGTTGGCCTCGGCGACGGCAATCTCTTCCTTCCGCACGTCGATGATGAAGAGCGCGTCCGGAAGCCGGTTCATGTTCTTGATGCCCGAGAGGTTCTTCTCCAAGGTCTCGCGCTCGCGGTCGAGCTTGATGCGCTCCTTCTTCGTGAGCATCTCGTAGCGGCCGTCCGTTTGCATCGACTCAAGGTCGCGGAGGCGGCGGATGGACTTCTGGACGGTCTGGAAGTTCGTCAGAAGTCCGCCGAGCCAACGCTGATTGATGTAGAACTGCTCGGCGCGCGTGGCCTCCTCGCGGATGGCGTCCTGCGCCTGCCGCTTCGTGCCGACGAAGAGGATGGCGCGGCCGCGGTCTTCGCTCATCAGGCCCGTGACGTAGCCGATGGCGTCGCGGAACATCTTCTGCGTCTTTTGCAGGTCGATGATGTTAATGCCGTTGCGCTCGCCGAAGATGAACTCCTTCATCTTCGGATTCCAGCGCCTGACTTGGTGGCCGAAATGGACGCCGGCCTCCAGAAGCTCCTTCATCGTGACGGTGACTGCCAAACTCTCGCCTCCTCTACCTCAGATTGGTTTAATGTACTCGCCGCGCCCCCACGGAATCACCTCGTGAGCAACCAATCGGGACGCGGCAATGGATTCAAGCCGTGAATCGTCAATCGTCAATCGTGATTTGTTTTCGTCTATTCACGATTGACGATTCACGCGCTCTTAGCGTTTCGAGAACTGGAAGCGTTTGCGCGCCCCCTTCTGTCCGTACTTCTTGCGCTCCTTGGCGCGCGGGTCGCGCGTGACGAGGCCCGCCTGCTTGAGCGTCGGCCGCAGGTCGCTGTTGTACTCCATCAGAGCGCGCGTAATCCCGTGGCGCACCGCGCCGGCCTGCCCGGCCGGGCCTCCGCCCGCGACGTTGACGAGGATGTCGAACTTGCCGGCCGTGTCGGTGAGCGTCAGGGGCTGGCGGATAATCATCCGGAGCGCCTGATTCGGGAAGTACTGCTCGAAGGTCTTGCGGTTAACGCGGACTTCGCCCGAGCCGGGGCGCAGGTAGACGCGGGCCGTCGAGGTCTTGCGCCTGCCCGTCCCGTAATACTGTATGTCTGCCACTTCTCTTTAGTCCTCAGGAATTGCTTTGTGAGATTCGACTACTACTTCTTCGCCGCCGCCGCGCGCTCGGAGAGCTTGAGCGGCACGGGCTGCTGCGCCGCGTGCGGGTGTTCGGCGTCGGCGTAAACTTTGAGCTTCTTACCCATCGCCTTGCCGAGCTTCGTCTTCGGGAGCATCCCGCGCACGGCGATTTCGATGACGCGCTCGGGGTGCTTGGCGAACTGCTCCTCGACCGAGACGGCGCGCAGGCCGCCCGGATAGAGCGTGTGCCGGTAGTAGACCTTCTGCTCGGCCTTCGAGCCCTTGAAGACGGCCTTGCGGGCGTTAATCACGATGACGTGGTCGCCCATGTCCATGAACGGCGTCCAGTTCGGGTTGTTCTTGCCCGACAGGACGCGCGCCACCTCGGTCGCCAAACGACCGACGGTCTGCCCGTCGGCGTCGACGACGTACCACTTGCGATTTTCGGCCAGCCCCGTGGCGCTCGGAAAGTTTGTGCTCATAGGATAACTCTCTCGAAATAAAGCGTCTAAAACGCGAACGGCTAGAATACTTAAGGGCGCGAAACCTTGTCAAGCCGCCGCGCGACGGGCGGCGGGCGCGCACGTCGGATTTGACAGCCCGCCGCCCCGCGCTTATAGTTGCCCCGCATTCGCCCGTTAAAGTAAACCGATGTCTACGTCACACCGCGCGAACTGTTTTGGCTCGGCCTGTAAGTGTCGCTTCTTCTGGACGGAGGGGCGGCGGGGCAGAAGCCTTGCGCGCGCGGACTTAAGTTCTCGGACTTAGTTCTCGAAACTTAGACGCGACGCCAGAGAGTCGAAACCGCCAGCCGCGACCGTCCCCGTAAAGTGGGAGTCGCGGCTGAAGACTTTTTAGGGACTCTGAACCGTAACCCGACGACGATGACACACACCCTTGTCGACAACCCGCCGCCTCGCGCCTGCGCGCTCTCCTTAAGCGTCGGCTCGACGCCGCTCATACGCCTCGTGCGCGTGGCGCGCGACGCGGACGAGCGCGGCGTTGAAATCTATGCGAAGGCCGAGCACTTAAATCCCGGCGGCTCGGTCAAGGATCGCGCCGCGCTCGCCATGATTCTCGACGGCGAACGACGCGGCCTCCTCGCACCCGGCAAGACCATCCTCGACGCGACGAGCGGCAACACCGGCATCGCCTACGCGATGATCGGCGCGGCGCGCGGCTACGCGGTCACGCTCTGCGTCCCGCGCAACGCGAGCGAAGAGCGCAAGCGAATACTTCGCATCTACGGCGCGCAGTTGGTCGAGACCGACCCGTTGCAGGGGACGGACGGCGCGCAACTACGCGCGCGCGAGATGAACGCCCGCGCGCCCGGAGAGTTCTTCTACCCAGACCAGTACAACAACCCGGCCAACTGGCGCGCGCACTACGACACGACCGCGCCCGAAATCTGGGAGCAGGCGGACGGCCGCGTCACGCACTTCCTCGCCGGACTCGGCACTTCGGGCACGTTCGTCGGCGTCACGCGCCGTCTGAAAGAGTTCGACCCGCGCGTGCGCGCCGTCTCGATGCAGCCCGACTCGCCTCTGCACGGACTCGAAGGCATGAAGCACATGCCGACGGCCCTCGTCCCCGGCATCTACGACGCGACGCTCGCGGACGAAGAGACGGAGGTGGCGACCGAGGACGCGCAGGAGATGACGCGGAGACTTGCGCGCGAGGAGGGCTTGTTCGTCGGCGTCAGCTCGGGCGCGAACGTCTTCGCCGCGCTCCGACTCGCGCGCACGCTCCCGCGCGGCTCGGTCGTCGTCACGGTCTTGTGCGACGGCGGCGGCAAGTATGTGAACGAGCGTTTCTGGGAGGAGCGCCGGTGATAAAAATCGGCGCGCGCCTCGTCGCGGAGATTAAGAGTCACGCCGAGCGCGAGTACCCGCGCGAGTGCTGCGGGCTGCTCGTCGGGCGCATCGAGGACGAGGGCCGGACGCGCGTCGTCGCGGGTGTCCATGCGGTGGAGAACACTTGGGGCGAGGGCGGCGAGCGTAACAGGCGGATGTTGATTGCGCCGCAGGAGTACATGCGCGCCGAGCGACGTTTCGCCGCCGAAGGGTTAGGCGTCGTCGGGAACTACCACTCGCACCCGGAGCACGCGGCCGTGCCCTCGCAGTTCGACCTTGAGAACCTCGCTCCGTGGCCGACGATGTCTTACGTCGTCGTCTCGGTTGTCGGGGGGCGCGCGGTTGACTTGCGCTCTTGGGAGTTGCAGGCAGACCGCTCGCGTTTCATTGAAGAGGAGATTTCGGAAGGGAGTTAGAGAGATGCCAGTCACCATCACCATCCCGACGGCGCTCAGGCAGTTCGCCGGGGGCAACTCGGAGATAAAGGTCGAGGCGCGGACGGCGGGCGAGGCGCTTGAGCGTCTGACCTCCGAGCACGCGGAGTTGCGCAGACACCTCTACGGCGACGAGAACCGCCTGCGCAACTTCGTCAACGTCTACGTCAACGACGAGGACATACGACACGCCGAAGGGCCGGAGACGCCTGTCAAAGACGGCGACTCCATCATGATCGTGCCCTCGATTGCGGGCGGCGCGACGACGGAGGAGCAAGCCGCGTCGTCTTTAGTCTCCGAGTTGCCCACGCTCTCGAACGAAGAGATAGCGCGATACAGCCGTCATCTCATCATGCCGGAGGTCGGCATGGAGGGTCAGCGAAAGTTGAAGGCGGCGAGCGTCTTGATGATTGGGACGGGCGGACTTGGCGCGCCGACCGGGATGTATCTTGCGGCGGCGGGCGTCGGACGCTTAGGCATCCTCGACTTCGACGTGGTCGACGAGTCGAACTTGCAGCGGCAGATAATTCACGGGACGAAGGACGTGGGCCGACCGAAAATCGAGTCGGCGCACGACCGCCTGCGCGACATCAACCCGCACATCGAACTCGACACACACGAGACGCGCCTTACGAGCGAGAACGCGCTCGGCCTTTTCCGCGACTACGACATCGTCGTCGACGGCACTGACAACTTCCCGACGCGCTACCTCGTCAACGACGCCTGCGTGCTCACCGGCAAGCCGAACGTCTACGGCTCAATCTTCCGCTTCGAGGGGCAGGCCAGCGTCTTCTGGGCCGAGCGCGGCGCGTGCTATCGCTGCCTCTATCCCGAGCCGCCGCCGCCCGGACTCGTGCCGAGTTGCGCCGAGGGCGGCGTGCTAGGCGTCCTGCCCGGCATCGTCGGCGCGATTCAGGCGAACGAAACCATCAAGCTCATCCTCGGCGCGGAGGGCGTGCTCGTCAATCGCCTGCTGCTGTTCGACGCATGGGAGATGCGCTTCCGCGAGTTGAAGCTAAGGCGTGACCCTGCGTGCCCCGTCTGCGGCGAGCGCGCGACGATTAAAGAGTTGATTGATTATGAAGAGTTCTGCGGCTTGCGGCCCGCGCCCGACCCCGTCGCGGACGAGCGACCGCAGTTGGAGGAGATTACGGCCGCCGACTTCAAGCGTCGGCTCGACCGGGGCGACGACATACAAATCATCGACGTGCGCGAACCCGGCGAGTACGAGATTGCGCGCATCCCCGACTCGAAGCTGATTCCGCTCGGGCAGGTCGTCGAGCGCGCGGGCGAGATTGACCCCGCGCGCGAGACGGTCGTTCATTGCAAAGGCGGAGTCCGTAGCGCGAAGGCCATCGAGGCTCTGCAACGCGCGGGCTTCACGGGCCGCCTCGTCAACCTGAAGGGCGGCATCTCCGCGTGGTCGGACGAGGTTGACCCGAGCGTGCCGAAGTACTGAACAAGGCAAAAGTAAGCGGGAAGGCAAAAGGACGAAGGTCGCGAATCGAGATTAACGATTCGCGGCCTTCACTTTTGCCTTTGCCTTCGCGCTTACGGCTGGTTGCCGGCGGGCGGCGTGGTCGAGGTGTTCGAGTTGTCGGGCGCGCGGCGCTTGAGTTGCGGCGGCGCGTCCTTCTGCTGCTCAGGCGTCGTGCCATCGGTCGCCGGGGCGTTCGGGTCGTCGGCCGTCGGCTGGCGGCGCTTCAAGGTCGGCCTTCCGGGCGCGCTGCCGTCGTCGCCCGGCGCTATCGAGCCCGAAGAGGACACGCGCGAGTTCGAGAGACGAAGCAGACGGTTCTTGACGCGCTGGAACTCCGAGGTCGAGAGCACGTACTCCTCTCGTTCGGGGAAACGCGCGACGAGTGCGCGCGTCGCCTCGACGCGGTCGGGCGGCTGCGGGTGCGTGGAGAAGGTGCGCGCGAGGAAGCCGGGCTTCTTCTTGTTCTTCGCGTTCAGCTTCTCGAACATCGTCGACATCGCGCTCGGGTCGTAGCCGGCGGCCCAGAGATACTGGACGCCGAGACGGTCGGCCTCCTCCTCCGCGCCGCGCGTGAACTTGAAGAGCGCGGCGGCGAGTCCGAAGCCGGCCGTCGATTGGTAAATCATGCCGGGGATGCCGCCGAGGAAAATCGAGCCGACCATCGCCAGACCTTCGAGCCACTGGCCTTTGCGCATGTTCTCCATCGAGTGGCGCGAGGCGACGTGCGCAATCTCGTGCGCCATGACGCCCGCGACCTCGGCCTCGTTGTCGGCCGCGAGAATCAGCCCCTTGTTGACGTAGAAGAAGCCGCCCGGAAGCGCGAACGCATTGGCCTCGTCCGAGTCGATGACCTTGATGGTGAAAGGTATCTTGGCGTCGGAGTGCAGCACGACGTTCTGGCCGACGCGGTTGATGTACTCCGTGATGACGGGGTCGTCAACGAACTTGGCCTGACGGTCGACCTCGGCGGCGAGTTGGCGGCCGAACTGCACTTCCTTCTCCAGCGAGCCGCCGCCGGAGAAAATCTTGATGCCCTTGTTAATCTCGCGCTTCCCGATGAGGCGCGGGTCTTCGTTCTCCGCGAGCGGCTTCGTCGAAGACGTCTGCTTCGCGGCCGTCTGCTTCTGCTGCTCGCCCTTCTTCGCGTCCTTCTTCTCGCCGGACTTCTCGGCCGTCTGCGCGTCCTGACGACGCGGCGCGGCGAGCGCCGTAAACGAGCCGCCCAAAAGGCTCAGGGTGAGCGCGAAGGCCGTGGTGGCGCGGGAGATGTTTCTCGACATGACGGAAAGCCTCCAAAAACTCTCGAACAGGTTGCGTTTTTCGACTGAGGGTTAGCGCCGCCGCCGCAAGGGTTTGCCGGGACTCTCTCGGCCGGCCGACTTCGGGCTTCGTGCGTGAGTCTTTGATGCGCGCGGGCGCGTGCCGGGTTGCGCACCGGCGCGCTGGCGCGCGGGCACAATTTTTCGCGACCCCCGACCGGCCCGCCCCACGACCCAACCTTTTCGCTTCGGCCCGTCCATTATACAGGAGTTTGGCCGCCGCGCGTCGAGTGCCGAAGGGCGATTTCGCGTTGCCGCCCGAGGTTATTTCGAGGATTTCGTTGCGCCCCCGCGCGGGCGCGTGATAGAGTCGAAAGTGCCTTCCGCCGGGCGCAAAGTGCCCGGCGCTGACCTCACGTCAGACGGTTCTCTTCCCCTTCAGCCTTTCACGTTTTCGCCATCTTCTCGACCGCAAATGAAGCGCGCACAGGAAAAGATTAAGGACATCGTCGAGCCGCAAGTCTTTGACGAGGTGCAGAACCTCGCCGCCGACCCGGCCCGCGCCCTCGCGGCCTACCGCTTCACAGACGCCACCTCCGACCTGCTCGCGCGCTGGCTCGACTCCCTCTCCGACCTGCCGCGCGGGCGCGGGGCGGCGCGCGCGCTCGCCGGGGCGCGCGGCGTCGGCAAGAGCCACACGCTCGCCGTCTTCGGCGCGCTCGCGGGCGACGAACACTTGCGCGCGGGCGTGGACGACGCGCACGCGGCGACGAGCGCCCGACGCCTTTCGGCCCGCCGCTACACCGTCGCCCGCGTCGAGCGCGGGACGCGGCCGACGCTCGCCGAGGAGATGGCCGTCGCCTTCACCAAGACCTTCGGCGGAAACGAAATCCAGTGGGGCACGGACGCGGCCGAGATGCTGGCCGTGGCCGCCGCCCGCGCGGTCGACGCCACGCTCGTCGTCGTCATCGACACGGCCTTTAACCGTCCGGGCCGCGTGCGCCGCGACGACGGCCCCGTGCTCGCGCAACTCGCCGTCGTCACCCAAGGCACGAGCGCGTTTGTCGCGCTCGCGCTCGACGACGACATCTCGGGCGCGGACGGCCCGAACGTCGCCATCGCGGGCACGTACCAAATCGACTTCCTCGACCAGGAGCACCTCTTCCGCGTCGCCGACCGCTACATCCTGCGCAAGAACGAGCAGGCGCGGGCCGTGCTCCACGACCTCTACCTACACCTGCGCGCGATGGTGCCGGGCTTCAACTGGAGCGAGCCGCGCTTCGCTCTGCTCTACCCCGTCCACCCGCTCGTCGCAGAGGTCGCGCCCTCCGTCCGCCTCTACGCGCCCGCCTTCGCCTTCCTGCCCTTCGCCGCCGAAGCCGCGCGCCGCGCGACGAGTCGGCCCGCGCTCTCGCTCATCCTCTTAGACGAAGTCTTCGACCGAGTGGAGAAAGACCTGCGTCGCTCGACGGAGCTACAAGAAGCATTCGCGACCTACGACGAGTTGGCGACGCGCGGCGTCGCGCAGTTCCCCGTCATGCAACGCCTTCAGGCGAAGATAGTCCTCAAGAGTCTCTTCATCCTCTCGCTCGACGGAGCGGGCGCGACCGCGAGCGGGCTGTGCGCCGCTTTGCTCGCCTCGGACGAGTCGTCGCCCTCTTTCGCCGTCGAGCGCATGAAGGAGTTTCTAACGCGCTTCGCCGACATCGCGCCGCAGGAGTCGCTCGCTCGCACGGAGGAGGCCGGCGACGGCGGCGAGACGCGCTACCGTTTGCAGATCGGCGCGTCCGACAAATTTAAGGCCGCGCTCGACGCGGCGGCCGAGCGTCACGACGCGGATGTCGCGGCGGCGCTGGCGTTGCTCCGCGCGTTCGCGCGCACGCGCTTCGACGACTGGCCCTTCAGTGACGAGCCGGAGGCCGAGCCGAAGGCGGCCGACTTCCACCTCACTTGGCGCGGCTCGGCCCGCCCCGGACGTTTGGTTTGGGACGGCGCGGACGCGCATGCAAAAGACGCGGACGCCGCCGCGCGCGAATGGCTTCTGACTGTGCTCGCGCCCGACGCCGACCCGCGAACCGACGCGACGAACACCAGCGCGTCACCCGTCAAAGACGGCGTCACTTCGCCGGTCGTTGACGGCGGCGCTGCGTCTGCTGTTGATGACGTTACTAAGGGCCTCGCCGAAGTTGAAGTCGCGCCATTCGCGGCCGTGTGGCGTCCGGCCGCCGTCTCGACGGACGAGTTGGCGACGCTCCGGCGTCTGCTCGCGCTGCGCGCCGACGCCGACTTGGCCGCGTCGTTCGGCGAGGCCGCGCACGCCGCGCGCAGCACGCTCTCGGCGCAGGCCGAGCGCGTCTGGACGCGCGTCTACGTCGACGACTCCGTGCTCGAAATCGCGGGCCAGCGCGCGCCCTTCTCCGACCGCGCGCGCGGCGAGGCGTCGCTCTCGGCCGTCCTCTCGGAGGCGCTCGCGCCGCACCTCGAAGCGCGCTACCCCGAGCACCCGCAGTTCGCCGAGACGCTCGGCGACGCGGAGGCCGACGTGCTCGTCACACGCCTCTTCGCGGCGGCCGAAGACTCCGACACGGAAGTGCAGCGACTCGCGCGACTGTTTGCAGAGCCTCTGGGCCTCGTCGCGCGGCGCGGCGCGCACTTCGCTTTGGAGACGGGCGAGGGCGTTGGGGACGAGCGCGCGTGGACGAAAGAATTGCTGAAGCTCGTCAAGGCGTCGGGCGACGAGACGCTGCCGCTCGTCGAGGCGCGCGCGCTTCTGCGTCGGCCGCCTTTCGGTCTGGGTCGCGTCGCGCAGAACCTCGTCCTCGCCGCGCTCGTCGCGCAGAGGCGGGTCGAGCTAATCACGACTTCGGGCGAGCACATCAGCCGTCGCAAGCTCGCGTCTCCTGTCCGATGGGAGTCGGTCGCGAGTCTTTGTCGCACGGCGCGCGTCCATCAGAGCGCGGAGGAGTTGACCGTCTGGGCGCGCAGGCTGACGGGCTGCGAGACGCTCGCCACCGTCTCCGACACGGAGGCGCGCAAGAGCGCGCGGCGCGCACTCTCCGAGTGGCTCGAAGAGTGGGGCGCGCTGCGTTTCAAGGAGCGTCTGGCCGAACTGCCCGACGCGGCCTTGACGACCGAGGTGTGGGAGGCGGGGCGCGCGGTCGAGCGCGGGTTCGGCGCGGCGGCCGAGGCGTCGGCTGCCGCGCTCGCGCGCGACATCACGCTCGAAGAGGGCTTGGAGCGCGTCGCCGACGCCTTCAAAGGCTCGGCCGAGACGTTCGCGCGCCTCTCGTCGCGGCTCGACGCGCTCACGCGACTGCTCGACGAGATTGAAGAGCGCGAGCGTGCGCGCGCCTACCTGTCGGCCGCCGAGCCGACCGGCGTCGCCGAGATTGAGACGGCGCGGCGAGAGCTTTTATCGGCGACCCAAGACGCGCGCGGCCTGCTCGACGCCGAGCGCGGCGAACGCTTCCTGCGGCTCTGGCGCGAGTTTCAGACGCGCTACGCCGACCACTACGCGCGCTTACATGAAGAGACCGTCGGCGCGAGCGCAGACCGCCGCGCGCTCCACGCGCTGTTAGGTGATTATCGCTGGCGCGAGTTCGAGGCGCTGTCGCAACTGCCTGTCGTTAACCAGCGCGTCTGGCGCGAGGCCGAGACGGCAATCCGCCGCGCCGACCTGCCGCGCTGCACGCTCCCCGTCCGCAGTCTGCTCGACGAGCGCCCGCGCTGCGCGTGCCGCTTCACGCTCGCGTCCGCCCACGCGCTCGGGCGACTGCCGCGCGAGTTGGAAGAGCGCATGGAGTTGGGACTCGCCGCCTATCAACGAACGCTCACGCTCTTCGGCGGCCAACTGCAACACGCGCTCGAAGCGCTCGCCGCGCGCGACGAGGAGCGGCGCGACGTGGCGACGCGCGCGCGCCTGCTCGCCGCAGCCTTCGGCGGGGGCACGCCGCCCGCGCGCTTCTCGCGCGCCGACGTGCGACTCATCGAGCGCGCGATTGCGTCGATGGAAACGCCGCCGCCCGTGCGCGTCACACTCCCGACCGAGGGCTGCGGCCTTTTGACGCGCGAGGAGCTTTCGGCGCGCCTGCGCCAGTGGCTTGACGACCTGCCCGACCACACTTCATTCTTCGAGCTTGCCGCGACCGGGGCGAGCCAGAATGAGGGCTGAGAAGAAGAAGAGACGAACGACAGTCAACGTCGTCGGCGCGGGCCGTCTCGGCACTGCGCTCGCGCGCGCACTCTCGTCCGCCGGCTACGACGTGCGCGCCGTCGTCAACAAAACTGCGGGACACGCGCGACGCGCCGCGCGGCTCGTCGCTTCAAAGCCACGGGCGCTCTCCGCTTCGCAACTCTCGCTGCTCCCCGACGCCGACCTCGTCATCCTCTCCGTGCCCGACGACGCGCTCCCCCGCGTCGCCGACGAACTCGCCGCGTCGCTCGCGTCCAAAGAAGCGTCGCTCGCCTCCGTAGAAAAAGGTAAAGGTAAGTCGTCAGTAAAAAATGAAGGCAGGCGTCCGCGTCGCGCGCGCGTCGCTTTGCACGCGAGCGGCGCGCTCTCGTCGGATGTGCTCGCGCCCTTGCGCGCGCGGGGTTTTGCGGTCGGCTCGATGCACCCGCTCGCGTCGGTGAGCGCGGACGCGGAGGCCGGGGCGGAGAGCTTGCGCGCGGCCTTCTACTGCGTCGAGGGCGACGCCGGGGCGTTGCGCGCGGCGCGGCGCGCGGTGCGCGACCTAGGCGGCCGGAGTTTTTCGATTCAAGCCTCGGACAAGGCGCTCTACCACGCGGCGGCCGTCGTCGCCTCGGGCCACACGGTCGCGCTCTTCGACCTCGCCGCGCGCACGCTCGCGCTCTGCGGCCTGAGCCAACGCCGCGCGCGCCAAGTCCTCCTCCCGCTCCTCGCGAGCACGCTCTCGAACCTCTCGCACGAGACGCCGCCGCGTGCGCTGACGGGCACGTTCGCGCGCGCCGACGTGGAGACCGTGCGCAAACACCTCGCCGCGCTGCGCGCGCGTCGCGGCGACGACACCGAGGCGGACGCCCTCGCAACTTACACACTCCTCGGCCGTCACTCCCTCCGCCTCACCGCCGAGAACGGCGCGGACGCCGTCGCCCTCAAGCGTATCGCGCAATTGCTTAGAGAGGAAAAGTAAAAGGGTAAAAGCGAAAGTAAGTGGAAGGTCAAAAGGACGAAGGCCGTGAATCGTTAACGTGATTCACGGCCTTCCCTCTTGCATACTTCTTTTGCCTTATCCTTGTTTCCAGTTGATGCGGTAGCGCGCGGTGAGCGAGAGGCCGAGGCTGACGACGAGGAGGCCGGCGACGGCCAGCGGCCAGACGTAAGGGAGT
>DASUNL010000245.1:0-4789 GCA_036277175.1 Pyrinomonadaceae bacterium
CCAAGAGCACGTCGCCCCACGTCAGGTCGAGCCAGAGCCTGTGCTTGAGCCAGTCAATCATTTACGCGCCCCACGTTCGTCAACGTCCACGCCCCAGAACTTCCTCGCGCTCACGTTCGAGCGCGGCGATTGTCTCGCGCACGACCTCGCGGGCCGCGCCCTCAAGCCCGAACTCGCGTCGGCCCGCGCCCTCCCAGAACTCGTCGAGGCCGCGCGCGCCCGCGCGCTCAAACGCCAAAGCCTGTGCGAGCAGGTCAACTATGTCGGCCGCCTTGACGAGCCGCGCCTCCGCGCTCGCGCGCGACTCGTAGTCGTCGTGCAGCGTCGCGTAACTTTCGCGCCGCGCCTCTTCGAGCGCGCCGACGACGCCTCCGAACGCCGCGCGCTCGGCCGCGCGCCGCGCCTCCGCGCCGTAGAACTCGGCCATCGTGCGCGGCATGTCGCCGGTGCGCGCCTCGGCCAAGTCGTGCAGGAGCGCGATTCTCAACACGCGCTCGACGCTGAGCTCCGCGCCCCGCGCGCGCGCCTCGTCGGCCATGAGCATCGCCGCGAGCGCGACGCCGTAAGAGTGGGCGGCGACCGACTCCGCGCCCGGCGCGAGTCCGCGTAAGACCCAGCCCGTGCGGTCGAGCCGCTTGAGTCTCTGAAGTTCTGTTAAGAGCGAGAGCATAAAGCGTCGGCCGCTCCCCGGCGGCGGCGTCCGCGCAGTTACTTAACCGCGATAACTCCTCTCGTTGAGAATCCAGAGAATCAGCCCGAAGAGGTAGCCGCCTATCAGAGACAGGACGCTGGGGACGAGAACGCCGACGAGCGACAGCTCTTCGCCCTCAAAGTAGTAGTCCTTCAAGAGCATGAAGAGCGCCATCGGCACGCCCCAACCTAACACGCCGCGCGTCATGACGAAGCGAGTCCGGCCCTCGCTCCGGGTCAGTTCCCACCTCGCCTTTGCCCTTTCCTTGTGCTCCATCGACTCTCTCCAAATAGACTTCTCAGACGAACATCTTGCCGGGGTTCAGAATCCCGTTCGGGTCGAGCGCGCGCTTAATCTTGCGCATCATCTCGATGGTCTCGGCGTCGAGCGCGACCGAGAGGTAAGGCGCTTTGACGTAGCCGATGCCGTGCTCACCGCTAATCGTGCCGCCCAAATCGACGGCCGCCGCGAAGGTGTCGCCCACGGCCGCGCGAGCGCGCGCGACGGCCGCAGGGTCTTCGCGGTCGCACATGAAGTTGACGTGGATGTTGCCGTCGCCCAAGTGTCCGAAGTTGACGACGAACGTCTCGCGCCGCCGCCCTATCTCCTCGACGCGCTCGATAAGCTCAGGCACGCGCGAGCGCGGCACGACCACGTCTTCGTTAAACTTCAACGTCCCGAACTTGCGCGTCGCGGGCGAGAGCGCGCGCCGCACGTCCCACAGGCGCTCCTCCTCCTCGCGCGTCTCGGAGCGTATCACGTCGTAGCCGCCCTCCGCGCGCACAACGCTTTCGACGACGCGCGCCGCGCGCTCGACCTCCGACGCCTCGCCGTCAACGGCGACGAGCAGAAGCGCGCCCGCCTCGTCTCCGAAGCCGAAGGCGAACTCCGTCTCGACGGCGCGGATGGCGTTGCGGTCTAAGACCTCGACGGCCGTCGGCGTAACGCGCGCCCGCGTGAAAGCGGGCGGGCAGGCGCACGCCTCGCGCATCGTGCGAAACGTCGCGCGCACGGTGCGCGTCGCTTCGGGGAGGGGCAGGAGGCGCAGCGTCGCCTCGGTGATGATGCCGAGCATGCCTTCCGAGCCGCACATCAAACCCGTCAAATCGAAGCCGACGACGTTCTTCGTCGTGCGCCCGCCCGTGCGGACAATCTCGCCCGTCGGCAAGACGACTTCGAGGCCGAGGACGTAATGCTTCGTCACGCCGTACTTGGCCGAGCGCATGCCGCCCGCGTTCTCGGCGATGTTGCCGCCGACGTAAGAATTTTTATAGGAGGCCGGGTCGGGCGGGTAGAAGAGTCCGACGCGCTCGACCTCCTGTTGCAGCGCGTGCGTCGTCACGCCCGGCTCGGTGACGGCGTAGAGGTCGGCCGCGTTGACTTCGAGGATGCGGTTCATGCGGTCTGTGCCGACGACGATGCCGCCCTCGACCGGAACAGCGCCGCCCGTGTAGCCGACGCCGCCGCCGCGCGCCGTGACGGGGAAGCGCCACTCGTTGGCGAGTCGCAGAACTTCGGCGACCTCTTCGGCCGTGCGCGGCAAGATGACCGCCTCGGGCGGGAACTTCTCCTTGACCGCGTCCTGCGCGTAAGGCTCGACGCGCTCCTCGTCGACGAGCAGGTTCTCCGCGCCGACGATTTCGGCGAGACGACGCAGCACCGCCGCCTCCGAAGCTGCGGTGCGCGCGCGCGCTGTCTTCGTCGAAGTGTGAACTGAGCGGCTCATCAAGTTTTCGTCAACACCTTACGCGCTACTTTAACGCGCCCGCGCGGCTCTCTTCAACAAGGCGCACGCGCGGAGCCTCGGACACATGAGCCACGGAGGCACGGAGACACGGAGAGGAAGAAGGCAAAAGGTAAAAGGTAAAAGGCAAAAGGACGGAAAGCACGTCGGTTCTCCCACTTTTTCCTTTTGCCTTCTCCGTGTCTCCGTGCCTCCGTGGCTAACCTTAATTGCTGGTTGCCGCCGCTTGGTTTATGCTGGCAGCCCCACGACGAGCCGCGCGATGGCGAACCTTAACGAACAGAGCGACGAGGCGCTGGTGCTCGCCTGCCGACGCGGCGAAGAGGCCGCGTGGGAGGCGCTCGTCGGTCGCTACCAGAGACTCATCTACGCCATCCCGCGCCGCGCCGGTCTCGACGAAGACTTGGCATCCGAGGTCTTCCAAGAAGTCTTCGCCACGCTCCTCCAAAACGTCGAAACGATTGAGCAGCCTTCGCGCCTTCACGCTTGGCTCGTGACGACGGCGCGGCGTAAGACTTGGCGTCTCATCCGTCGGGAGCGCGCCGCGCGCCCCTTCGCGGGGGGCGGCGACGAGGACGAACGCGCCGACGAGATGTACTTGGTCGCCGACGACGCGACGCTGCCCGACGCGGCGCTCGAACAGTTGGAGCAGCAGCACCTCGTGCGCGCGGCGCTCGGCGAGTTGGACGAGCGTTGCCGTAAGCTTCTGACCATCCTCTTCTATCGCGCGGAGCCGCTCCCCTACTCCGAAATCGCCGCCCGCCTCGGCACGACCGAGGGCAGCATCGGCCCGACGCGCGCCCGGTGTCTTCAGAAACTACTCAAGGCGCTCAACAAGAAAGGCTTTTGACCCTACGATTTGTGACCCCTAAGATTTTTGTATTTCCGCGCCCCCGCGCGGCACTGTTGGGTTGAGCGGCCCTTGACGGACGCGCTCTTTCGGGGAGAAGAAGATGACTCTGCCGCCGCACAAAATTTCTTTCGCGCGCCTCGCCGACATGGCCGAGGGGCGTCTCGACCCGGCCGCGCGCGCCGAGACCGAAGCGCACGTCGCCGCGTGCGCGCGCTGCGCCGCGCAACTCTCGACGCTCGAACGCGCCGTGGGACTCATGCGCGCCGACACTTCGGAGGACGCGCCGCGCGACGTGCTCGCAAGCACCGTCTCGATGTTCCGCGCGCGCCGCGCCGCAAACGAAGAACGGCCGTCGCTCGTGCGCAAGGTCTTGGCCGCGCTCTCGTTCGACAGCGCGCGCCCCGCGCCCGCCTTCGGGCTGCGCTCGACGGCGTCGGCCGAGGCGTCGCGCCAGATGCTCTTCTCGGCGGGCGACGCGGAGATTGATTTGCGTCTCGCGCGCGGCGGCGAAGGGTGGACAATCGCTGGACAGGTTCTCGGCGACTGCGCGGGCGTCGGGCGCGTCCGCGTAGAGAGCGTCGCGGGCGACGCGCGCGCCGAAACGGAGTTGAGCGAACTCTGCGAGTTCACTCTCGCGCCCGTGCCCGAAGGCGTCTACCGCCTGCGCCTGCGTCTGGGCGACGCGGAGATTGAAGTGCCGGAGCTTGATTTGACGGCCTAAGAGTTTCAAGGGGGAGAGGGAAAGAACAAGGGGCTTGAAAAGTCCCGCCGCGACGTTGGGCGTCGAAAGCGCCTTCACGTCGCGGCGGGACTTTTCTTTCGCGCATGCACTAAAATTTCGCCAGCGACGCTCTCATCAATCTCTCGGACTGAAAGGCCGTTAAAGACTTTGCTGGAACGGGCCGAGTTGGCGGCGCGCCTCGTCGAGGCCGACGACGCGGGGCGCGCTCTGCTGCTGCGCGAGCACGCCGCACTCGCCGACGCTTGCCTCGCGCGCGCGCTCCGCGACATCTGCCACGAGGTCTGGAGCGCCGAGCCGGCCCGCGCCGTCGCCACCGCGCGCGCGCTCGAAGCCTTGTCCGCCTCGAACGCCGACGCCGAGACGGCCGCCCACGCCGCTTGGGCCTCCGGCATCGCCGCGATAGTCGAAGGCCGACTCGAACACGCCGTCGCGCGGCTCGACGACGCCGCGTCGCGCTTCTCTGCGCTCGGCCTCGCGCACGCCGCCGCCTCCACGCAGGTCAGCCGCCTCTACGCGCTCGCGCTCGTCGGCCGCTACGACGAGGCCACGCAGGCGGGCCTCGGCGCGCGCGAAGTCTTCCTCGCGCACGGCGACACGATGGCGGCCGGCAAGGTCGAGCAGAACATCGGCAACCTCTACGGCCGTCGCGGCCGCTACCGAGAGGCCGAGCAGTTTCAACTCGCCGCGCGCGAGCGTTTCCTCGCCGCCGGAGACGAGCGGCAACTCGCCAAGGTCGACAACTCGCTCGGTCTACTTCAC
>DASUNL010000246.1:0-5667 GCA_036277175.1 Pyrinomonadaceae bacterium
CACGAAGGAGGACACCGCACGTGCCCGCATCTTTCATCGAGGAGTACAAGGCGAAACACCGCCACCCGCTGAACAAGCTGACGCACTCGATAGGCATCCCGGCCATCGTCATCAGCCTCCCGCTCTTCTTCTGGGACTGGCGCTGGGCGCTCGCGCTCTTCGTCGGCGGGTGGGTGCTTCAGTTCGTCGGGCACTTCATCGAGGGCAACCAGCCAGCCTTCTTCCGCAATCCTGTCTACCTCATCGTCGGCCCTCTGTGGCTCGCGCGCCGCGCGCTCGCGGCCGTCGGAGTCGGACGCGCCCCCGCCGATAAGCCGCTCGACCGGCGCGCGCCGTAAGCGTGATGCGCGCGGGCGAAGACGAGACCCCTACGCAACAGTTCGCGCACGCACTCGCGCGCGTCCTCCGAGACGGCGCGCTCGCCGCGCTCGCCACCGTCGTCTCCGCACCGACACAACAAGAGACACACGCGACTCCCGAAGAGAAGCGCGCGACACACTTGCGCGTCGGCGCGAAGCTACTCGTCGAAGAGTCGGGCACGCGCGCCGGGACGACCGGCGACTTTGCGCTCGACGAGGCCGTCGCCGCGCACGCGGAAAAGTTCTTGTCCTCGCGCATGGAGGCGCGCACCTTTCGCGTTGAGGAGTTCGCGCACGCGCGCAGAGAGTTGAACGGCGCGCGCGACGAGTCGAGTGCCGCGCGCGAGGAGTGGCGCGGCGTGCGCGTGATGTTCGAGCGCGTCGAGCCTGAGCCGCACGTCGTCGTCTGCGGCGCGGGCCACGTCGGCGCGGCGCTCGCGCGTCTCGCCTCGGCAATCGGCTACCGCGTCACGCTCATCGACGACCGCGAGGACTTCGTCGCGCCCGAACGCTTCGCGGGCACGGGTGTCAAACTCGTCGCCGCGTCGAACTGGACTGAGCCGGTCGCCGAGGCGGTCGGGACGGGGCGCGGCGTCTCGGTCGCGGTCGTCACGCGCGGGCACAACGAGGACGAGGAGTGCATGCGCGCCGTGCTCCGCGCGCGTCCCGACTACGTCGGCATGATTGGCAGCCGGCGGCGGACGAACATCGTGCTTGAGCGTCTGCGCGAGAGCGGGTTCGACGGCGAGGAGTTGCGCGAGGTGCGCGCGCCCGTCGGACTCGACATCGGCTCGGTCTCGCCCGAAGAGGTCGCGCTCTCCATCCTCGCCGAGATTGTCGCGCACCGTCGCGGCGGCACGGGCCGCCCGCTCTCGACTTGGCGTCGCGAGTGAAGAGAGGCGGAGAGACGCGCGGCCGTTTGCGGGTCGATGAGAGACGCGCCGTCTTCAAACTCAAATCTGAAATCTCAAAACCTCAAAAATCTCAAATCTGAAATCTCACAAATCACAAATCCGAAATCTCAAATCCGCGTGACGCAATCGCAAACCCCACGGGCCGTACCGACATGGGTTATGATGAAAACTGATGAGCGCGGAGGCGGGCACGGTCGGGCGTGGGAGGCGCGGGGCGGGCGCGATGTTTCGCGCGCTCGCACAACGCAATTTCCGCCTCTTCTGGGCCGGGTCGTTCCTGTCGAACGTGGGCGTCTGGATGCAGGGCGTCGCGCAAGGCTGGCTCGTCTATGAGCTGACCGACTCGCCCTTCTGGCTCGGCATCGACGGGCTGATGGCGACCGCGCCGGGCCTTCTGCTGACGCTCGTCGGCGGCGTCTTCGCAGACCTCGTCGACCGCAAGCGACTCCTCATCCTGACGCAGGCGGGCGCGGGACTCTCCGCCCTCATCCTCGCCGTGCTCGTCTGGACGGGCGTCGTCGCCGACGCTTCGGACGTGTGGGTCATCCTCCTGCTGTCGTTCTTCACGGGCGCTTGCTGGGCCATCGCCGGGCCGTCCTATCAGGCCATCACCTCAGACCTCGTCCGACGCGAAGACCTCTCGAACGCCATCGCGCTCAACTCGACGCAGTTCCAGCTCTCGCGCGTCATCGGCCCGTTGCTCGCCGGCTTGACCATCCAGCACCTCGGCATGGCCGGCTGCTTCTTCGCCAACGCGCTCTCCTACGTCGCCATCGTCGCGGCGCTCGCGCGCGTGCGCTTCGGCGAACGACGCGCCGAAGAAGTTTCGCCGACAGTGCCGCCGACGGCGGCCGCGCATGGGGCGGTCGCGGCGGGCGAGACCGAGAGCGCGGCCGCCCCGGCGCACGCGCTCCCTGACAGGCGCGCGCTGTGGCGCGACCTCGTCGAGGGCTTCCGCTACGCGGCGGCGCGTCCGCGCGTGCGCGTGCTGCTCGTCTGCTCGCTCGTCGTCAGCCTGTTCGGCACGCCCTACTTAGTTCTGATGCCGGTCTTCGCGCGCGACGTGTTCGGGTGGGACGAGAAGGGGCTGTCGCTTCTGACGGGGTCGGCCGGCGCGGGAGCTTTCTGCGGCGCAGTGATGCTGACCTACCTCGGCGACTTCCCGCGCAAGGGCCGCTTCGTGCTCGCCAGCTCGTTCGCCGCCTCGCTCTGCATCATGGGTTTCGCGCTCGCCGCGCCGTCGCGCTACGCGCTCGCGCTCATCTTCGCCGTCGGGTTCGGGATGGTCTGCTTCTTCGCCGTCTCGAACATGCTCTTGCAGCAACTCGTCACTGACGCGATGCGCGGGCGCGTGCTCTCGATGTGGCTGCTGACCTTCGTCGGCACGATGCCCCTCGGCAACTTCCTCGCCGGCCTCTCGGCCGAACGCTTCAGCGCGCCCGCCACGCTCGTCGCGAGCGGCGCGGTCATCGCCGTCTTCATCGCGTCGGTCGCGCTCTTCAACGCGCGTCTGCGGGAAATTTAACTCGGAGGCCCGGCGTGCGCGTGGGCCGTCGCGGAGGGTGCAAGAAACCGGGACGGGGGCGTTCTAGGGTCAGTTCACACGCGCGGCAGGCGGGGCAACTGCGCCCGTCGGCCGCGAATCCGCGAAGGTTGTCGGGGGAAGAATGATGCGAAACAGAAGAGTCGTCGTCGCGCGGTTCATCGTGGCCATGTTCGGTCTAATGCTCTTGGCGGCTGGGGCGCGCGCGCAGGGCGTCATCGTGCCGGGGCCGTGCCACCGCTGCCCGCCGCGCCCGCCGATGCCGAGGCCCGTGCCGCTGCCGAACGCGCTGCCCGTCAAGTCGGTCAAAATCGAGACGCGCATCGCCAATCAGGTCGCCACCACGCACGTCGAGCAGGTCTTCCGCAACGACACCGACATGACGCTCGAAGGGACGTACTTCTTCCCGATTCCGGAGACGGCTTCAATCGCCGAGTTCGCCATCTGGGACGGCGACCGTCGTCTGGTCGGCGAAGTGCGCTCGCGCGAGGAGGCGCGACGCATCTACGACGAAATCGTCCGACGCCAGCGCGACCCCGGCCTCCTCGAATACGCCGGCCGCGACCTCTTTCAGGCCAGCATCTTCCCCATCCCCCCGCGCTCCGACAAGAAGCTCGAAATCACCTACACGCAAATCCTGAAGGCCGAGTCGGGCACGGTCGCCTACCGCTACCCTCTGGGGACGGGGCGCAACGTCGCGCGCATCACTGGCACGGTCTCGGGCCGCGTCGAAATCGCTTCGGAGCAGATGGTGCGTAACGTCTACTCGCCGACGCATGAGGTGAGCGTCTCGCCGATGCGAGGTCTGAAGCACACGACCGTCTCGTTCGAGTCGAAGGCGGGCGAGGAGCCGCGCGACTTCCAACTCTTCTACAGCGGCTCGAAGGACGACTTCGGGCTGACTCTTCTGACGCACCGCGAGCCGGGCAAGCAGGGCTACTTTCTCCTGACCGTCTCGCCGAAGGAAGAGTTCTCCGAGCGCGAGTACGCGGCCAAGGACGTGGTGTTTGTCCTCGACACGTCAGGCTCGATGGCCGAGGCCGGGAAGATGGAGAAGGCGCGCGCCGCGCTCCTCTTCGGCGTCCGCACGCTCAGAGACGGCGACCAGTTCAACGTCATCAACTTCGCGGGCGAAGAGCATCTGATGTCGGCCGGTCTCGTTCAGGCCGACGCGGCGGGCCGCGCGCGCGGCGAGGAGTTCGTCAAGTCGCTCAGGCCGGTCGGCGGCACGAACATCAACGACGCCCTGCGCGCCGCGCTCAATCAGTTCCGCCAGTCAGACCGCCCGCGCATGGTCGTCTTCATGACGGACGGGCTGCCGACCGTCGGCGAGACCAACCCGCAGCGCATCGTCGAGAACGCGCGTGCGGCGCGCGTCCCCGGCGTGCGCGTCTTCACCTTCGGCGTCGGCTACGACGTGAACGCGCCGCTCCTCGACAAGCTCGCGGCCGACAACGGCGGCGTCGCCGACTACGTCGAGCCGAAGGAGGACATCGAGGTCAAAATCTCGAACTTCTTCAACAAGGTCAACTACCCAGTCCTCACAGACATCCGCCTCGACATGGGCGCGGTCGAAACCGATTTAGTCTACCCGCGCGAGCTGCCCGACCTCTTCCGGGGGACGCAGATAACACTCTTGGGGCGCTACCGTAACGAGTACGATTTGCGCGCGACGACCCTGCGACTCGCCGGCCGCGCGGGCGGCGACGAGCGCACGTTCACCTACACGAACTTGAACTTCCCGCTCAACGAAACCCAGAACGAATTCTTGCCGCGCCTGTGGGCGACGCGGCGCGTCGGCTGGCTGATGGAGCAGATACGCACGAACGGCGAGTCGAAGGAACTGCGCGATGAGATAGTCGACCTCGGCACGCGCTACGGAATCGTCACGCCCTACACCTCGTACCTCGCGCTCGAACCCGGCGCGGCCCCGCCGGTGGACGTCACCACGTCGGGCGACACGGCCGTGACGCGCAACGAGGCCGCGCGGCGCGCGGGGGGCGCGGGCGGTCGCAGGGACGGAGGGGCTTTCAACAGGCCCGTGCCCGCGCCGCCGCCGCGCGTGGCAAACGAGGCGCGTGCGAAGGCCGCGACCGGCGCGGACGCCGTGCAGATGAGCCGTCAGTCGCGCGCGCAGCAGGACGCGACGCGCGTGCTCGACGGCGAGGAGGACGCGGACGAGAGCCAGCGCGACTCGGTGCGCAAGGTCGGCGACAAGACCTTCTACCTGCGCGAGGGCGTCTGGACGGACGCCGAGTTTAAGACGGACGCGCGGCTGCCCGAAACCTCGCTCGTCTTCGCGAGCGACGAGTATTTCGAGCTTGTGCGGCGCGAGCCGCAGCTCGCCAAATACCTCGCCCTCGGCGAGCGCGTCGTCGTCGTCTTCAAGGGGCGCGTCTACCGCGTCACAGCGAAGTAAAAGTAAGGAAGTTCGGCGAGGACGGAAGGCGTTCGTGATTTGAGATGTCAGATTTGAAATCTTAAATCCCGAATCGGCCTTCCGTCCTTGCGCTTTTCCGCTTGTCTCTCCCGTGCGGCTTCGTGTACAAAATGAAGTCCGGTATGAGAGGGATGAAAACTCAAAAGATTATGTGCGGCGGAAGGCGGGCGGCGCTCGCGTTGTTGGCTGCGGCGGCGTGTTATCTCGCGGCGGTCGGCGGCGGCGCGGCAGCCGTCTCGCAGGCGGCCGACCCTGCCGGGTGGGCCGCCGAGCGGCGCGGCGAGGCCGGCAAGGACTTGAACGCCGTCTACTTCGCCGACTCGAAACGCGGCTGGGCCGCGGGCGACGGCGGCCTCGTCATCCACACAGAGGACGGCGGGCGCACGTGGACGCGCCAGACGGTCGAGACCC
>DASUNL010000247.1:0-12463 GCA_036277175.1 Pyrinomonadaceae bacterium
GAGTTTTAAAACTCAAGCCGGGCCTTCGGCTTAACACGATTCACGGTTTCGACGCCGACGCGACCGGCGACTGACGATTCACCATTTAAGGCTTTTACTGTCCGCGCCGACGGGCTTTTTACAATTCGCTTTTCTGCTTGACTTCGCATACTTTGCGACTTAGACTGAGCGCGTTGCTGGCCAATCGAATAATTTAGAACGCGCCCGTTGTCGTCGGAAGTGCAATCGGGGCGTCTAAGCGCGGTCGGATTTTGCCGAGCGGCTGGCAGGTCTACTCATCCCTTGTGCAGCTAACGAGGCTTGACAGTGTAGGCGGACGACGGACGCGCCGCCGACGTGACTACGGCCGAAGCTCGAACGGGCTGCCCCCAATCATAAAAATCAGACAAGCGGGCGTTCTTTGTCAGAAGGCTTTTTAGGTTCACGGCTTTCGGGTCGTGGGCCTCGGAATTTTTTCACTTCGCACCCCTAATCCATCTGGCACCGGAAGAGGGAGGATAGAAGAAATGTTCGACAGCTTAGTCGAGTCCGGTTCGCACAAAGATGATCTCGCGCGAAAAGGCTCGTTCCTCCTCGGCACGTTCGTCCTGTACGTCGTCGTACTGTTAGGCGTCAGCGTGCTGAGCATCTACCTTTACAACTCGAACCTGCCGGACGCCAGCCTCGAACTGGTGACGCTGGTCGCGCCCGTGCCGCAGGCTCCGGAGCCGGAGGCTAAGCCCGAGCAGAAGCAGGAGCAGAAGCCCGAGGCCGCCAAGAACGAGCCTCAGGTCTCGATGAGGCAGGAGATTTCGGTCATCGCGCCGGTCGTCAAGACCCAAGAGGTCGCTTCGGCCAAGACGCGCGAGGTGGCGAGGGACGTGCCCGTCGTGCTCGGTAACCGCGACGTCGACGCGGCCCCGTCGGCCGCGCCGGTCGGCCCCATCGGCCCGAACGTGGGCGGCGGCGGCGGCGGCGGCACGGCGGTCGGCCCCGTCGTGGCCGACACCGGCGACGCGCCTCCTCCCCCGCCGAAGCCGACTCCTCCGCCGAAACCGAAGACGGTCGTCTCGGGCGGCGTCTTAAACGGCAAGGCCATCTCGAAGCCCGCGCCCAGCTACCCGGCCATCGCCAAGCAGGCGCGCGCGTCCGGCTCCGTCACGGTGCAGATTACCGTCGACGAGGGCGGGCGGGTCATCTCGGCCAACGCCGTCTCGGGTCACCCCTTGTTGCAGCAGGCGGCCGTCTCGGCCGTCCGGAACTGGCGTTTCACGCCGACGCTGCTCTCGGGTCAGCCCGTGAAGGTCACCGGGCAGGTCATCGTCACTTTCACGCTCCAGTAACCGACGCGGCGCGGACTCGAAGGGGCGCGGCCCAACCATCAGCGCCGCGCGGAGGCGGGCCACTCCTTGAATTAAAGAGTTTAGGCCCGCCCCGCGCGCCGCAGGCCGCCCCGGCCCGCCGCGCGGCCGTCTCTCTGGCGTCCCGATTCAGTTTCGTAATCGACACCTTTGGAGGGTTCTACCGTGACAATCTTAGCAAGCACTCTCGGCACCAAGGCGCTCGGGTTCCTCATGTTCTTCTTCCAGGAAGCCGCCAAAGAAGAGGCGAGCATTCAGGAAGCCTTCACGATGACCGAGATGGTGAAGAACCTCGGCTGGGTGGCGCTGGCCGTCATCGTCATCCTGCTGATCATGTCGATGTACTCCATCGCGATCATGGTCGAGCGCTTCCTGACCTACTCGGCCGCCAAGAAGCAGTCGCGCGAGTTCGCCCCGCGCGTCGCGCAGGCCTTGAAGAACGACCGCATCGAAGAGGCCATCAACATCAGCGACAAGCACAAGAAGTCGCACCTCGCGATGGTCGTCAACGCCGGTCTTCAGGAGTTCCGCGCGCACGAGCAGTCGGCCGACATCTCAGGCGAGGAGATCGACGCCTCGAAGCGCGCCCTGCAACGTGCCATCGCGATTAAGTCGGCCGAGTTCAAGCGCGGGCTTTCGGGCCTCGCCACCATCGGCTCGACCGCGCCCTTCGTCGGACTGTTCGGCACGGTGTTCGGCATCATCAACGCCTTCACCGGCATGAAGTCGGCCGAGTCGGCCGGCATCGGCGCGGTCGCGGGCGGTATCGCCGAGGCGCTTTTGACGACGGCGCTCGGACTCGCCGTGGCCGTGCCCGCCGTGTGGCTCTTCAACTACTTCACGGGCAAGGTTGACGGCTTCGTCGTCGAGATGGACAACTCGGCCTCGGAGCTCATCGACTACTTCCTGAAGAACCGCTCGCGGCAGTTGAAGTCATAGCCGCCGAAGGTTTCGCGGTCGTCAGTTTGTGCCGCCCGCGCCCGCCCTCCTGAAGCGGCGGGCGCGCGGCGGGCGTGCCGCCCACATGCGCGCGGCGCGGGGGCAGGCTTTAAGGAGGTTTCGCAATGGGAATGAGTGCAGGCGGCGGGAGTACCGGGTTCACTTCCGAGATTAACGTCACGCCGATGGTCGACATCATGCTGGTGCTGTTGATCATCTTCATGGTCATCACGCCGTTCCTCCAGCAGGGCGTTTCGGTCGCGCTCCCGCGCGACGCGAAGAACCCGGACGAAGACCCCGCCATCATCAAGGAGACTTCGGCGGTCGTCGCCGTGACGGCCGACGGAAAGCTCTACATCGGCAAGAAGCAGATCGAGAAGTCGGAGCTTAAGGCCGAGGTCGACAAGAAGATGGAGGGCAAGCCTCAGGAGCAGCGCATCGTCTACATCCGCTCGGACGTCGGCGCTAACTACGGCGCGGTCGTCGACGCCATCAACACGATTCGTGAGTCCGGCGTCGATCAGATCGGGCTGGTCGCCGACAAGAAGAAGGGCGGGGCGGCCGCCCCGGCAGCGGAGGGCGCGCCGGCCTCCTAAACGGGGCGGCGCGAGTACTAAAGAGCGCGGGCCTTTGGGCGGCCCTCTTCGCGAACTTCGCCGAGGGGGCCGCGCGGCCTCTAATCATTCGCGCACGGAGGATTTCTTAACATGGGAATGAGTTCTGGCGGCGGCGGGTCAACGAGCGCCCAGCCCAACATCAACGTCACGCCGCTGATTGACATCCTGCTGGTACTGCTCATCATCTTCATGGTCATCACGCCCTTGAAGCCGGCGCGCTTCAAGACGCTCGTGCCGGAGAAGAGCGACGAACTGAGCGAGGCGGCGAAGATGAGCCCGCGCACGCTGACCGTCGCCATCAACAAAGACCTGACCGTCAAGCTCTCGCGCGGCGTCGACCTCATCGCCGAGGGGTCGGTCAACGACACGAACCCCATCGCGCAGCAGCTCGCTCTGGAGTTCAAGAACCGGCGCGAGACCAACGACTGGAGGCCCGGCTACGAGAACCGGCCCGAGCTTCCGGCCGACGACCGCATCGAGAAGACCGTCTTCATCCGCGCGCCGCAGAGTTTCAAGTACGGCGAGGTCGTCAAGGTCATCGACGCCGTCAAGGGCGCGGGCGCGAACCCCGTCGGGTTGCAGACCGAGCTGCTTGAGCCGTAAGCCGCGGGGCCGACGTTTCCGCCACCACTCCCGCTCCGGACTGGTGGCGGAATTTGCTATCGGCGGCCGAAAAGCTCGACACCAACAAATCTTCCGGGAGCCTGTACACCAATGAAACTCTCTCACGCACGGACGCTCGCGCTGATCCTTCTGGTCGCCTCGTGCGCGGCCCTGTCCGGCTGCGGCATGGTCAACCGCATACGCGCCAAGAACGCCCTCAACGAGGGCGTGCGCGCCTACAAGGACGGACGCTTCGCCGACGCGCAGGCCAAGTTCCAGGAGGCGCTCGAACTCGACCCGTCGCAGGCGAACGCGCCCGTCTTCATCGCCCGCTCCGTCCACCAGCAGTACAAGCCGGGCGTCGACACGCCGGAGAACAAGGCGAAGGCCGAAGAGGCCATCGAGGCCTACAAGCGCGTGATGGAGAGTACGGCCGTCGACGACAAGGCGCGCGACGACGCCTACAACGCCGTCGCCTACCTCTACCGCCAGATGCGCGAGCCGGAGAAGGAGGAGGCGTGGCTGATGCAGCGCGCCAACCTCGAATCAGCGCCCAAGCCGAAACGCTCCGACGCCCTGACCATCCTCGCCAGCAAGCAGTGGAACTGCGCCTACGAGATTACGGAGCAGAAGGAGAACAAGGAGACGGTTGACCGGGGCGGCAGGGTCATCGTCCAGTACAAGAAGCCCGGCAATCAGGCCGACTTCGACAAGGCGCAGGGGTGCGTCCGTCGCGGGCTGGAGCTGGCCGAGCAGGCCATCTCGCTCAACGCCGAGAACCCGAACGCTTGGTCTTATAAGACGAACCTTCTGCGCGAGGCGTCGAAGCTGGCGCAGATGGACGGCAAGGCCGAGGACAAGACGCGCTTCGACGACGAGGCGAACAAGGCCGAGGAGGAGCAGAAGCGTCTGCTCGCCCTCGCCGCCGAGAAGAAGGCCGCCGAGGAGGCCGCCAAGTCGCCCACGCCCCCGGCCAGCTGACGTCGGACAAAGACCCGCGCGGCCGCGCGCTTTCTAACATCGCCCGCGCCGCCGCACACTCTCAGGTGATGCTCGACATTACGCTCGGGCATCACCTATTCTTATTAGCGTTCAGCAATCAGCGTTCAGCGTTCAGCTTTTGCCGCTGAACGGTCGGCCGCTCGTTTCATTCGCGCGGCAACTCACGGGAAGAGAAAAAGCTGATTGCTGAACGCTGAACGCAGACAGCTTTCCTTATGATTCGCATCGAGGAGATCGTCGAGAAGGTCGGGACGAACCACCCGCAGGCCGACCTTGACCTCCTGCGCCGCGCCTACATCTTTTCGGCGCGCGAGCACAAGGGGCAGACGCGCGCCTCGGGCGAGCCTTACCTCGTCCACCCACTCGAAGTCGCCAACATCCTCGCCGACATGCGCCTCGACGAAGTCTCGGTCGCCACCGGACTCCTTCACGACGTGGTCGAGGACACGCTCGCCGACTCAGACACCATCCGCCAGTTGTTCGGCGAGGAGATAGCGCACCTCGTCGACGGGCTGACGAAAATCTCTCAGATCAGCAACCAGTCGCGCGAGGTGCAGCAGGCCGAGAACGTGCGCAAGATGCTTCTGGCGATGGTCGACGACGTGCGCGTCGTGCTCGTCAAACTCGCCGACCGACTGCACAACATGCGCACGCTCAACTTCCTCCGCCCCGAGAAGCGCAAGCGAATCGCGCAGGAGACCTTGGACATCTTCGCGCCCATCGCCCACCGCCTCGGCATGGGTCGCATGCGCGGCGAGCTTGAAGACCTCGCCTTCCAACACCTCCACCCCGAAGACTACCGCGAGCTGGCCGAGCAATTAGAAAAGCGTCGCCCCGAGCACGAGGCGTTTCTCAAAGACATCACCGCGCGCATCGAGGAGAAGATGGCGGAGGCCGGCGTGCCCGTCTTGCGCGTCGAGGGCCGCGTCAAACGTCTCTACTCCATCTGGAAAAAACTGCGCCGCCAGAAGATAGAACTCGAACAGGTCTACGACCTCGTCGCCATCCGCATTGTCACGCCCGACGAGGTGCACCACTGCTACGCCGCCCTCGGCGTCATCCAGAACGCATGGCAGCCGATACCGGGGCGCATCAAGGACTGGATCGCCACGCCGCGCGACAACCTCTACCAGTCGCTCCACACCTCCGTGATGGGGCCGAAGGGGCAGCCGTTCGAGGTGCAGATACGCACAGAGGAGATGCACCGCGTGGCCGAGGAGGGCGTCGCCGCCCACTGGAAATATAAGGAGGGACGGCGCGGCGCGCGCGACGACGACGAGGCGTTCCAGTGGCTTCGCTCTCTGGTCGAGTGGTCGCAGGAAGTGAAGGACTCGCGCGAGTTCTTAGAGTCGCTCAAGGTCGACCTCTATCCGAAGGACGTCTACGCCTTCACGCCGATGGGTAAAGTCATTCAACTCCCGCGCGGCGCGACGCCCGTCGACTTCGCCTACTTGATTCACAGCGAGGTAGGGAACACTTGCACCGGCGCGCGCATCAACGGGCGCATGGTTCCTCTTCGGACGGAGCTGAAGAACGGCGACGTGGTCGAGATTCTGACCTCGCCGAACGCGCACCCGTCGCGCGACTGGCTCAACTTCCTCGTCACCTCGCGCGCGCGCAACCGCGTCCGCCACTGGGTCGCCGAGCAGCAGCGCGCCGAAAGTATCGAGATCGGGCGCAAGCTCTTCGAGAAGGAGGCGACGAAGTTCCAGCTCGCGCCGAAGAAACTCCTGAACGACTCGAACGGCGACATGAAGCGCGTCGCCAACGAGTACGGCTACGGTCGGACGGACGACCTCTTGGCGGCCATCGGCTACGGCAAGGTCGTGCCGCGCAACGTCATCGCCAAGTACCTCGGCCCCGAAAAGTTCGCCGAGCTTGAGCAGCGCAAGGAGTCGAAGTTTAAGAGCGCCGCCGCCGCCGGGGTGCAGGCCGTCAAGCGCCTCATCCGGCTCGGCGACGACTCCATCGTCGTGCGCGGCGTCGACGACCTGCTCGTCGTGCGCGCGCGCTGCTGCAACCCCGTGCGCGGCGAAGAGATTGTCGGCTACGTCACTCTGGGCAAGGGCGTCGCCGTCCACGCGCAGCGCTGCAAGAACGTCAAGCAGTTGATGGTCAACCCCGAGCGCATCGTCGAGGTCGAGTGGGCGGGCCGCGACGATCAGGCCGCCTACGCCGTCAAGCTCCTCGCCATCACCGAGAACCGGACGGGGATGATTGCCGGCATCACCAACGTCATCTCGGAGATGAAGACGGGCATCCGCGAGGCCCGCGCCACGGTCGCGCCCGACAACCGCGGGCGCATCGAGGTGACGGTCGAGGTCTTCGACGTCAAACACCTCGACCGCGTCATGTCCTCCATCCGCAAAGTCCCCGGCGTCCTCGACGTGGAGCGCATGCAAGGCGCGGCGTGAAGGAAGCGTCCAGCAAACGGCACTCAGCGTTCATCTTTTCGTACAAGGCGGCCCGCCCCTCGAAGCATCCCGCGTGCTCCAAAGCAACATCACAGAGAACCGTAGGCCCGCAGATAAGTTACGAGCGGTCGTTGGCTCATTGCCGATTGCCGGACGCTTTGTTAAAATACGCGGTTTGTTTTACGAGTCCGAAAAAGAGGGTGTCTGGACAGTGAAGCAGGTCATCTCAACGCCGAACGCGCCGCAGGCCATCGGCCCTTATTCGCAGGCCATCGCGGCCGCCGGGCTGGTCTTCACCTCGGGGCAGATTCCGCTCGACCCGGCGACGGGCGAATTCGTCGCGGGCGGCATCAAGGAACAGACCGGGCAGGTCTTGCGCAACCTGTCGGCGGTGCTCGAAGCCGCCGGGTCGGGACTCGACCGCGTCCTCAAGACGACCGTCTACCTCGCCGACATGGACGACTTCGCGGAGATGAACGAGGTTTACAAGGGGTTCTTCGGGAGGGACGCGCCGGCGCGCTCGACGGTCGAGGCCGCGCGCCTGCCGCGCGACGCGCGCGTCGAGATTGACGCCATCGCGCTCGCGTGGAAGGAAGGGACGTAAATCGTGAACCGTCGCATCGTGAATAGAAGAACAGTTTCAACTATTGACGATTTACGATTCGCGATTCACGGCCTCTGAAGGTCAGGCCGCCTTGGCGACTTTGCCGCCCTTGATGCAGACCGTGCAGACCTTCATCCGCACCGCGCCGCCCTTCGGGCGCTGGACGCGGATCGATTGCAGGTTGGGGTCGAAGCGGCGGCGCGTGCGGTTGTTCGCGTGCGAGACGTTGTTCCCGAACTGCGGGCCTTTGCCGCAGACTTCGCATCGTTTAGCCATGATCTTTTAATACCTCCGGACAGTAAAAAAGCGCCGCCGCTCTTCGTCGTTCACACAGACAGGCGTGAATGCGGCGTGCGTCTGAAACGAAAACTTATAGCAAACCGTTTCGGAGGTCGTCAAGCAGGCGGGGCGATTCGCGCGCCGCCGCGAATCCGATTGGCATCATCTTTTAGAGAATCGAAGGAGCGTAGAGCCACAGTGCACAGACTCAGCAGAAAGTTCGTGATTTTCGCCTCGGCCGTTTTGCTCGTCGCCGCGACGACGGCGTGCGAGGGGACGGGGAGCAGCGCGCAGGGCGGGAAGTCGGACGGCGCGGTCGCCGCGACCGTCAACGGCAAGGACATTCCGCTCAAGGACGTTGACCAGATTATCAACCAGCAGACGAACGGACAGATGTCGCAGCTCTCGCCCATCCAGCAGGCGACGGCGCGCATACAGGCGCTCGACAGCCTCATCCAACAGGAAGTCCTCTTCCAGCGCGCCGACAAGGAGAAGCTCCTCCCGTCGGACGACGAGGTGACGCAGGAGATCGGCGCGCGCAAGCGGCAGGGCGGGATGACCGAGGAGGACTACCAGCGGATGCTCCAGCAGAGCGGCCAGACCGAGCCGCAGCTCCGCGAGGTCTTGCGCAAGGAGATCGCCATCCGCAAGCTGCTCGACAAGACCGTCGGCAAAATCACGATTAAGGACAACGAGGTCACGGAGTTCTTCAACAACAACAAGGAGCGTTTCGTCGCCCCGCGCGGCGTCGGCCTCTCCGTCATCGTCGCCGACCCGACCGACAGCGGCGGCGCTTTCGCTGACGACGCGAAAAACGACTTCGAGGCGCAGAATAAAATTAACGACGTCCACGCGGCCTTAAAGCGCGGCGAGGACTTCGCGACCGTCGCGCGCAAGCGGAGCGAGGATCAGAGCGTCGCGCGCAGCGGCGACATCGGCTTCGCCACCGAGGATCAACTCAAGCAGAACCGCTTCCCGCAGGAGCTAATCACCAACCTGTTCGGCCCGATGCAGGTCGGCAGCTTCACCAACCCGATGAAGCTCGAAGACGGACGCTATTACATCTTCAAGCTCACCGACCGTCGGCTCGAAACCGAGAACCGGACGCTCGAATCGCCCGGCGTCCGCGACGAGATAAAGCAACTGCTCATCAGCGAGCGCCAGCGCGTCCTGAGCGAGGCGCTGCGGCTCGTCGCTTTGAACGAGGCGAAGATAGTCAACAACCTCGCCACCGACATCCTCAAAGACCCGAACAACCTCGGCGGCCTGAGCCCCGCGCAGCCGGCGTCCGCGACGGCCTCGCCGGCCTCGGCCACGGCGTCGCCCGCCACGGCCGCGAGCCCGGCGGCGGCCAAGTAGGTTTCTCGAAGCGAGGCCGTGGCGCGCGGCCTCGCGTTCGCCAAAGAGTCGCGCCGGGTGAGGCGGGCCGAGCCGTTCTTGTGTGGCGGCGATGCCCGCTTTACTTGCGTGCGAGGCGCGCCGACGAGAGCGCGTACTGAGTTCGTTAGACAAAGGCCATGCTGTTTCGCCTGACCGAAGTGTTCAAGTCATACGGCGCGCAGGACGTTCTGCGCGGCGCGTCGTTGCAGCTCAATCCGGGCGAGCACGTCGGTCTGGTCGGGCGCAACGGCGCGGGCAAGACGACGCTCTTCCGTCTGATTACGGGCGAGGAGTCGCCCGACCGAGGCGACGTGGTGCGCGCGCGCGGACTCAACCTCGGACTGCTCGAACAGCACGTCGACTTCGAGCCGGGGACGACCGTCCACGAGGCCGCGCTCGCCGCGTTCGAGAACCTTCAACGCATCGAGCACGAGATGCATCAGCTCGAACACCGCATGGCCGAGGCCCCAGAAGACCTCGACGCCGTGCTCGAACGCTACAGCGTCCTCCAGCACGAGTTCGAGCGCGCGGGCGGCTTCGAGTACGCGGCGAAGGCCGAGGCTATCTTGCAAGGCGTGGGCTTCGGGCGGGAGACTTGGTCGCTCGAAACCGAGAAGCTGTCGGGCGGGCAGAAGAACCGTCTGGGACTCGCGCGCCTGCTCCTCGCCGAGCCGGACATACTGCTCTTGGACGAGCCGACGAACCACTTGGACGTTGACGGCGTCGAGTGGCTCGAAGAGTTCCTGTCAACATACAAGTCTGCATACGTCATCATCAGCCACGACCGTTACTTCCTCGACCGCGCCTGCACGCGCATCGTTGAGCTGGAACTCGGACGCGCCGTCAGCTATCAGGGCAACTACTCGTCCTACCTCGAAGAGCGCGAGGAGCGGCGCGAGGCGCAGCGACGCGCCTACGAGAATCAGCGACACCTCATCGCCAAGACCGAGGAGTTCATACGCAAGAACCTCGCCGGGCAGAAGACGAAGCAGGCCAAGTCGCGGCGCAACATGCTCGCGCGCATGGAGCGTCTCGACGCCATCCCCGTCGACCAGTCCTCCGGCGACTTCCGCCTGCGCAAGGTCGAGCGCGCCGGGACGTATGTGCTGACGGCGAAGGAGGCGGCCGTCGGCTACCCCGGCCGTGTGCTCGCGGCCGACATCACGTTCGCGCTCAAGCGCGGCGAGTGCCTCGGCATCATCGGCCCGAACGGGGCGGGGAAGACGACGTTCGTCAAGACCGTGCTCGGCAAAATCCCGCCGCTCGCGGGCGAGCTGCGCTGGGGCGCGAACGTCACCACCGGCTACTACTCGCAGCAGCTCGACGACCTCGACGAGCGCAACGAAATCATCATGGAGCTGCGTCGCGTCGCCGCGCCGGGCGCGACGGCCGGAGAGCTGCGCGGCTTCCTCGCCAAGTTCCTGTTCACGGGCGACGACGTTTACAAACACGTTCGCGACCTCTCGGGCGGCGAGAAGGGGCGGCTCGCCTTGGCGAAGCTCATCTACTCGCAGGTCAACGTACTCGTCCTCGACGAGCCGACGAATCACCTCGACATCCCCTCGCGCGAGTCTCTGGAAGAGGCGCTCGACGCCTACGAGGGAACCATCGTCACCATCAGCCACGACCGGTACTTCCTCGACCGCGTCGCCACGCAAATCCTCGCGCTCGACGGCGAAGGCTCGTCCGAGCACTACGACGGCGACTACACCGAGTATCACGACTGGAAGGCCGCGCTCCGCGCCGAAGAGGACGCGGCCCGGCGCGCCGGGGAAGAGTTGGCACGCGCCGCGCGTGAGAAGGCCGAAGGCGCGAAGTCGTCAGCCGCGCCGAAGGGCGTCGGCAACGGGGCAGGCGCGAAACAGACGCGCGGCGCGTCGAAGTCAGCGAAGAAGAAGACTCCCGCGCGTGACGCGCAGGCAATTGAGTCCGACATCGCCGAAGCGGAGAAGCGACTCGCCGCGCTGAGCGAAGAGATGTCTTCGCCCGAGGTCGCGCGCGCCCCCGAACGCCTGCGCAAGCTCAACGAAGATTACCGGCTCGCCGACGAGCGTCTGCGCTCACTCTATGAAGAGTGGGAGCGCGCGGCTGCCGAGGCCGCCAGCGCCTAGTGAATCGTTCGGCCGCTGCTTGCGAGGGTTGTCTCTAACGGCCGAAGAGAGGGATGCATTGTCTGTAGATGTGAAACGTGATGTGCTGCGCCACGTCATCGCCACGGTGGTCTATCGCTGCCGTCTAGCCGTAGCGGATGCGCCGGAGGACTTCGCCGAGTTTCGCATTCATCGAGAGACGCGCACGCCCGGAGAAATCTTGGCGCACATCGGCGATTTGCTCGAAGGGTCACTCTATCTCGTCAAGGGGGAATTAGTTCACTTAACGTCCTCCCCCTTACCTTGGGACGAGGAAAGGTCAAGGTTCTTCACCGCCGCGAAACGGCTGGACTCATATTTAGCGTCGCACGCGCCGCTCGCGTGTCCTGTGGAGAAACTCATTCAAGGCCCCGTCGGCGACGCGCTGACACACGTCGGGCAGATAGTGATGTTGCGGCGCATGGCGGGAAGTCCGGTTCGCGCGGAGAGTTATTTTACGGCTGAAATTGTCCCCGGCATGATTGACGGGGGCGCGGCTTGACAGACTCGCAAACGGTCTGCTAATTTACAACTCCGCTTTTCTTAGTAAGGCGTTTGTTTTGATAGTTTACAGGCACGTAGCTCAGCCCGGTAGAGCACTACCTTGACACGGTAGGGGTCTGCGGTTCAAATCCGCACGTGCCTACCATTTTCCGATTTTCGACAGCGAGCTCCGGAAGTCCCTTGCCGGAAGTTTGACGCGATGATGACGCGAACTCGAACGACGTTTCGATTTTAGTTTGCGACCGTGACCCGCCGCCACACGGCGGGCCGACGCGCGGCGAGGGCGCTTCTGTCGAATCCGATCTGAGTTGGTATAAATCCCGAAACGGGACAGACAATTCGGTTTGACGCTTTCCTTTCCGCGAGGCCCAAGGGGTTTGCCTCGGGCGGTCGCGACGCGCGTGGAGCGTTCGGTGCGACTCCGTCAGTGTCGCCCCGCACGCACGACACACGTCGGCCTCTGCGGAAAGAAGTGATGCGATGGGTGAGATAAACGTACAAGTCGGCGGCGGCGCGGCGCAGTCCGTGCCCGCCGGTGCGAGCGTCGCGGAAGTCTTAAAACGCTTCGACCGCGACGTGGCGAAGCGCGCTCTGGCGGCGAAGGTGGGCGGCGTCGAGACCGACCTCGCCACCCCGCTTGAGACGGCCGTGG
>DASUNL010000248.1:0-3985 GCA_036277175.1 Pyrinomonadaceae bacterium
GCGTGTAGATGTAGGCCGAATCATTTGGGCGCGCGGCGTGGAGGCGTTCGAGTGCGGTCGCGGCTTCGGCGAGACGGTCGAGGTTGAGCGCCGTCCAGCCGTAGTCGTAGAGAAGCGTCGGCGAGTCGGGGTCGAATTTCAGAGCGCGCTCAAGGTAGACGAAAGACTTTTCCAAGTCGCCGCGAGCGCGAAGGACGCGGGCCAGCGACGTGAGTGTCGCCGGGTCGTCGGGCTTCGCCGCGAGCGCGCGTGTGAAGAACTCTTCGGCGCGCGCGTAGTCGCCGCGCCGCGAGTGGGTCGCGCCGAGGGTGTAGAGGAGTGCGAAGGAGTCGGGCGCGCGGCGTCGCGCGTCTTCGAGGATTTCGAGCGCCGCGTCCGTCTCGCCGCGCGCGGCGAAGAGCGCGGCGAAGCTCGCGGCGTCGTCGGGCGAGAAGCGAGGGTCGCCCCTGAGCGGCGCGACGAGGCGCGCGGCCTCGTCCTTGCGGCCCGTGCCGAGATAAGAACTGACGGCGAGGTGCAGGTGTTCCAGCGCCCAAAGCTCGCGGGGAATCTTCGAGAGGTGCGTGAGAGAGAGCGCGTACTCGCGACGCTCTTCAAGGAGCGAGGCGAGTTGGAAGTTGATGTCGGGGTTGTTGGGCGCGAGCGCGTTGGCGGAGGTGAAGGCTCGCAGCGCGGCGTCTTTGTCGTCGCGGCCGAGGTGGAGGAGGCCGAGGTTGACGAACGCGCCGACGAGCGCGGGCGACTCGCGCGTGGCGCGCAGGAAAAGCTCTTCGGCCTCCGCGTTGCGCTTCTGCCGCGCGCGCACGACGCCGAGCAGGTTGAGCGCGTTGGCCTCGCGCGGTCGCGCGCGCAGGACGGCGCGCAACTCCTCTTCGGCGCGCGCAAGCTCGTCGCGCCGTATGTGTTCGGCCGCGCGTTCGAGACGCTCGACGGTCTGCGCGTCCTGCGCGAAGGCGCCCGAACCGTCTTCGCCGCACACGACGAGCAGCGCGCACAGGCACGCGCACGCGACGACTCGCACGCGCGCGGCTCTCACGCGGAAGACTCGGAAGGCGTAATCTCTTACTCGGACTCTCACGCGGATGTCTTAGACGCGCGACTCTCGCTCATGCGACTCAGACGCGCGCGGCTCTCAAGTGCGCGTCTCTCGCGTGCGCGACGCTTACGGCTTCAATCTTAAAGCCCGGCCATTCTCTTCTCCGCCGCGTCGAGCGGGGGCAGGTTGTTCTCGGGGCGGTCGAGGTAGAAGTAGGCGCAGCTCGACCAGTCGTCCGCGCGCTCGAACTTGCCGTCCTCGCGCAAGTCCTTCTCGACCAAACCCGGCCCGGCGCGGTAGATGCGTCGGCCCGTGCGGACGAGCGCGCCGCGACTGTGGTCGGCGAGGTATCCGATCTGCTGCATCGTCACGCGCACGTCGCGCTGGAAGTAGACGGGGTCGACGACGTGGTAGCGGTAGAAGCACCAGCGCATGTTCTGCTCGTCGGCGACGGGCGAGCCTTGATAGAGATGCGCGAAGCGCCCCTGCCCCCAAGCCGTGCCGATGTAGTCCTCCGCGCCCGTCCCGGCGATGGTCGGAAACTCGGCGTCGCCGTCGAGGTAGATTTTCACTTCGCCCTCGCCCCACCAAGTCGTCGAATAAGTCTCGCGGTCGACGATGACGCCGATGTTCGTGCCGAGGTAGCGACCGCGCCCGTTGACCTTCGGGAGGATTTCGTAGTCGCGTTGTAACTTCGTCGGGTTCTCGCGCCGCCAGTGTGCGTGGAAGTAGAGAGTGTTTGCCGGGTGTCGGTCGCCGAGCGTGTAGTTGACGTCGTAGAAGAGTTCGGGGAGGTCGCGCCCGCTCTCGTTCGTCATCACGATTCGCATCGCGGTGCGGAAGGGCATCGGGACGACCGAGTTGAAGCTTCGGCCTTCGGGGTTCGAGAAGAGCGCCGACTCGAACTGCGCCATCTGCCCGAGGCCGACGCCGAAGAAGTCTCCGAGCGGCGCGCTCACGGCCGGACGCTGTGCGCCGTCCCAGTAGATGTCTATTCGCAGGCCGCGAAGCATGCGTGGGCTTCGGTCGGGGATGGTCATCCAGATGCGGCGCACCATGCCTGAGGTGTTGCGCGCTTCGGCTAGGACGGCGCTCTGGCCCGCCTTGATGGCGATGGTCGGCGAGCCTTTGCGCCCTCCGGCGGCTTGCGCGCCCTGCCCCTTCTCGGCGCGCGGATTCTCCGGACTCGCCCAGCGCGTCTCGACCCCTTCGGCCATCTCGTAGAGCGCCTGCGCCACGGCGTCGCGCGCGCCCCACGCCACGCACACCGAGACAAGAAGCACGAATGACCTTACGCTGACACGCATACGTCTCCTCCGTCCGACTCTTAATTCATCCTCGCCGTCATTATATACACATGCCCGCCGCCCGACTCCGAAGAGTTCGAGACGGCGCGCGCGGGCTTTCTTTAACTCGCCCGATGTGTGGTAAAAAGTTTCGCATGACGACACAGACGAACACGGAGTCGCGGGCCGACGACCCGCACAGCACGCCCCCGCCTCAGCCTGCGCGCCGACGCTCTTGGCTTCGCCCGCGTCTCGACTGGCTGCTCATCTTCGTCCCCATCGCCGTCGCCCTGCGGTTCGTCCCGGCGCTTGAGAACCCGACGGCGCTCTTCGTCGTCGCGTGCCTCGCCATCATCCCGCTCGCGGGCTGGATGGGCCGCGCGACCGAACACTTGGCCGAACACTTGGGCCAAGGCGTCGGCGGACTTCTCAACGCCACCTTCGGCAACGCCGCCGAACTCATCATCGCGCTCTTCGCGCTCTCGAAGGGATTGACGGGTGTCGTCAAGGCTTCAATCACCGGCTCAATCATCGGCAACATCCTGCTCGTCCTCGGGCTTTCGTTTCTGGCGGGCGGCATAAAGTTCCGCCGTCAGGAGTTTAACCGCGTGGCGGCCGGCGTGTCGGCGACGGCTTTGACGCTCGGCGCAATCGCGCTCGTCATCCCGACGGTCTTTCATCAGGCGGCGGCGCTCGTCCCCGTAGCGGCGGGCGGCTGGACGCCGCAGAAGGAGCAGGGGCTTTCGCTCGCCATCGCGGTGGTGCTGTTTGCGACCTACGCGCTCACGCTCGTCTTCACGCTCGTCACGCACAGGGAGCTTTTCGGCGCGGACGAGTCGAAAGCGGTGGCGCGCGAGGCGGGCGAGGAGTGGACGCGGATGGAGACGGAAGCTGGCGCGCACGCGCCTTGGTCGGTCAGGAAGGCGGTCGGCGTGCTACTGGGCGCGACCGCGTTCGTCGCGCTCATCTCCGAGTTTCTGGTCGGCGCGATTGAGGACGCGCGCGAGTCTCTGGGGCTGACGGAGGTCTTCGTCGGCGTCATCGTCGTCGCCATCATCGGCAACGCGGCCGAGCACTCGTCGGCCATCCTGATGGCCGTCCGCAACAAGATGGACATCGCCATCGGCATCGCCGTCGGGTCGAGTCTGCAAATCGCGCTTTTTGTCGCGCCGCTTCTGATTTTCGCATCTTACCTCTTCGGCAGTCCGATGGACTTGGAGTTCACCGTGCCGGAGGTCGTCGCGGTCGTCGCCTCGATCATCATCGTCGAGCAGATTTCGAGCGACGGCGAGAGCAACTGGATTGAGGGGCTGCAACTGCTCTCGGTCTACGCCGTGTTGGCCGTGCTCTTTTACTTCCTGCCCGACACGCACGGGGCGGCCGCGCCCGCCGCACACTGACGCTCGCGCGCGTCTGAACTCGTGCTGGCTTTCGCCCCTCAATGGCGTTAGAATGCGGCCACCCCCCGTGGCATGTCCGCTTGAAGCAGTCGGGAGATTGTCCCTTGTTCCACGAAGACACTAACGAGGCCGCACCCGCCGGCGGCTTGAGCGCGACCCAATTCCTGCCGCGCGCCGACTGGGGCGCGATGAGCGAGACCGAACACTTCGTACAGTTCTACGACTCCGAGCCGTTCCTGCTCGACTCTCTGAGCGGTTACATC
>DASUNL010000249.1:0-3368 GCA_036277175.1 Pyrinomonadaceae bacterium
GTAATCGACGAGTTCATGATGGTCGGCGTGGCGGTCGCGGGGTCGTTGGCGCAGTCGGTCGGGGCGGGGCTCTGTTGGTTGGGGTGTTCGGCGTTGAAGTTATGACCCAGCTCGTGCGCCGTGAGCGCCACCTTCTGCGGCGAGGGCGCGAACCTCTGCGAGATGCCGTAGGAGCGCGCGGGGTCGGCGCAGACCGTCCCGAGGTAGGCGATGCCGATGGTCGAGCCGTCGAAGTCTTTGCCCGTCCACATGTGTGTGAGGTCGCGCTGCGGGGGCGCGCCGGGCGCGAAGCTCGAATTGTAAGCGGTGCGAAACTGCGTGAGCGCCTGACTGGCGCTCGTCAAGGTGTAGGGGTCTGTGTCGGCCTCCCAGACGCGCGAGTGGACGATGCGAATCTCGATGCCGACCTGCGACTCGTAAATGCCGTCGACCTGATTGACGATGCTCGTAATCTCGGCGAGCGCGGCGGCCGAGGCTTGCGCGTCGGTGAAGGTGGGGTTCTGGTTTTTGAAGAACTGGAAGTACTCGAAGTCGGCCTCGGTCGCCAACTCCACCTCGGGGCGCGGCGCGAAGACCTCGGGCGGCGCGAAGCCCTTGCGCGTCTGCCAGTCGCCGTCGCTCTCAAGCCGCGACGCCGACGCGCCGACGCGCTCGGCCAAACTGACGCCGCACTCGCCGAAGCTCTCGGCGCGCACGTCGCGCTCGGAGTAGAAGAGGAATTCGTCGCGGCCGGCCGACGCCGAGAAGTTACGCGCGGGCTCGACGAAGTAGAGTCCGTCGCGCGCGATGATTAAGCCTTCAATCCTTCCCTCTTCGATGGTGAAGCGCGCCGACGCCGCGCCGTCCATCCCTCGGACGCGCCCCTTGTAGGTCGCGGCGGGCGCGCGCTCAATCTCGCGCGACTCACCGCTCGCCGTCATGCGGACGCCGCGCCAGTTCGACGCGCGCACATCCGAAGGCTCAAGCTCGACCGTGAGCGTGCCGCGCGAGGTTTCAAGCGTAAGCGCGCCGCCCGTGCGCGCCTGCTTCGCGGCGAGAGACGGGTCGAGCGTGAGTTGGTCGAAGGTCGTGAGCGCGCGCTCGATTTCCTGCCGGACGTGCGCGGCGCGCGCGAGCGGGCGTGCCGACGCGCCCGTGCGGACGTGCGAGGTCGCGGCGGCGGCCGAGAGCACGGCGGCGCACAGGGCGGCCGACACGCACAGGCGAAACTTCAGACTTCTCATCTTCGACCTCGGTTTGTTTTTCGGGAAAGAGACGGCTCGACTCGACGACGGCCGCGAGGCGGGGAGCGCGCTCCGTTGTGGCGCGCGAATTTTAACACAGACGGCCGCGCAAAAAGAAAAAGCGGCGGGTCGCGTTTAGCGGAAGTGCTGGCCGATCTGCTCCGTGCCGAAGGTGCCGATGCCGTTTAGGCGGAAGCTGAAGACGAAGCGGTTCTCCTGACGGAGTCCGACGTTGAAGGAGAACTGCTGGACGGTGACGGCGCAGCAGTCCCATGTGTAGCCGACCGTCGTCGTCGAGCTGACGAGCGACGAGCTGCCTTGGCCGGGCCGGTTCTGGAAGTCGAAGAAGAGCGAGACGCCGCCGAAGAGTCCGCCTTCGCGGTCGCCCACAAACACCGCCGGACTCCACTGCGAGCCTTGCAGCGTTCCGGGTTCGTTCCCGCGCACGTCGCTGAACTGTCGCAAGCTGGGCGCGAGCGTCACGGCGCGCGTGTAGTAGAAGGTCTGGAACGCCTCGATGATGCGGATGCCCGGCACGCGCCGCTCCATCTGGAAGGTGACGGCGAGGTCGCGCAGGCCGCCGCCCTCGCCGAGGAGGTCGAAGTTCATCCGCACGTCGGCCGAGAGGCGGCGCAGGCGCGCGGAGGTCGGGCGGTAGGGCCTGAGCCGCGCCTCGACGTAGAGCGGCGAGAAGCGACGCGGGACGCCGCCGTAGGTGAAGCCCGAGAAGGTGTTGATGGGGTAGAACTGATTGCGGCGGCCCGGTATGAGCGCGCCGCCGAAGGTCTGGTCGAAGAAGTATTTTTGGCGGAGCGTAATCGAAAGCGCCTCGTAGGGCTGGCTCGAAAGCGGCGCGTTGCTGGCTTCGTCCTCCTCGTCCTCGCCGTCCTCGTCGTCGTCGCTCTCGTCGCTCGCCCTCGTCCTCGTCAGCGACGCGGGCACTGTCCCGCTCACGTTCTCCGTCGAGCGACGCTGGAAGAAGCGGTTGACGACGCCGAACTCAATCTCGTGGGTGTTGGCGACGGCCTCGACCGAGTCGAAGCGGATGATGCGCTCGAAGTCGGTGATGCCGGAGATTTTTCGATAGGTGAAGTAAGGCTCGATGACGTGGCGGAAGCGAAGGCTTCCGTCCTTGCGGCGGAAGTTGCGCGCGAGCGCGGGCGGTCGGATGTCGAACTCGAACTCGCCGTAGCCGCGCACGTGGTCGCGGCTCGTCACGCCGCGCGTTGCCGGGTCGAGCGTGTTCGAGTAGTAGGTCGCGCGCAGAGAGCCGGTCGCCGTCGCCGTCCAACCGCCGAACTCTAGAGGCATCGAGACCTGCGGGCGGAAGTCGAGGCGCTGCACGAGCGAGGGCGTGACGATTGCGCCGGGCGCACCCTCGGCCTGAAACGCGGCGAGGTCTTCGATGGTCTCCTTGCGGCTCACGCCCTCTGCGCTCGACTCGAACGAGAAGTAGACCGGGAGTTTACGGAAGAAGCCGACGAGGCCGGGCCGCTTGTCGAGCGAGACGCCGGGCAAGCTCCGCGTGCGGACGCGCACCGAGGGGAGCGACGTGACCTGCGTCCGCGCGATGAAGTTGAAGCTGTAGGCGTCGAAGTTCTTGTTGACGAAGAGCTGCGACCGCTCTTCGGGCGAGATGGCCTGTTGGATGGTGTCGGAGAAGACCTGCCGGAACGCGAGGTTCGAGGTGACGTTGATGTCGGCGGCGGCGAGGAATCCGTTCGGGAAGTAGTGGACGCCCTCAACGTAAAAACTCGAACCGCCTTGGTCGGGGTTCTGTGCGCTCGCGGGCGAGCCGAAGATGCGATCCTTGATGGCGTAGAAACCTGCGTTGAGGTACGAGCGCGAGTTGGCGCGCGTGCGCAGGTCTGCGCCGATTCCTAGCCCGCGCCCCGTGAAGATGTCGTTGCGCAAGGTCACGTCGGCCGAGCGGCCCAAGGTTTGATAGTAGGCGTTCGAGATGCGGAAGCCCTTCTTGCCGGAGCCGGAGAAGGTCGGCGTCAGGAAGCCGGAGGCGCGGTCGCGCGGCTTAATCGAGACGGAGGCGTAAGGCAGGAACGCGAACGGGAAGCCCTTGACGCGGAAGGTCGGGTTCTTGGCGCGCACGCGGTCGTTCATGGTGATGGTCGCGCGCTTCGACGTGAA
>DASUNL010000250.1:0-19894 GCA_036277175.1 Pyrinomonadaceae bacterium
GCGCTTTCGCCCGACGCGGGCGCGTCCTTCCCCGCGCCCTTCATCCAGCGCAAAGCGGGCTGCGCCTGCGGCGGCGGCTGCCCCACCTGTCAGGAGAAGGAGGAGACGCAGCTTCAGACCAAAATACAAATCGGACACGCCGCCGACCCCGCCGAGCGCGAGGCCGACGGCGTCGCCGAGCAGGTGATGAGCAACTCGCACGCGAGTCTCACCACCGGCGCGCAGGTGAAGCCGGGCGCGGTAACGGGTGCAAGCGCGGGCACGGTCGCCGACGCGAGTGCGAGTGCGGGCGCGTTCGCGGGTGCGAGTGCGAGTGTGAGTGCGAGCGCCGGGCTGCGCGTGTCGCGTCTCGCATCTTCAACGCCGCCTTCGTCGTCGTTGCAAACACGAACCGCGCCGCCCGCCGTCCACGAAGTCCTGCGCTCGTCGGGCGAGCCGCTCGACGCCGCGACGCGCGGCTTCATGGAGTCGCGCTTCGGCCAAGACTTCGGCGGCGTCCGTGTGCATTCAAATCAAAAGGCGGCTGAGTCGGCGCGCGCTGTCAACGCGCGGGCCTACACGGTCGGCCGCGACGTGGTCTTCGGCGAGTCGCAGTACGCGCCCAACACCGAGGCGGGCCAGAAGCTTCTCGCACACGAGCTGGCGCACGTGCTCCAACAAGGGGCGACGGCGGCCGGCACGTTGCAGCGCGAGGAGACGACCGCGACGCCGGAGACTACCGGCGCGACGCAAACCACCGGCACGGCCACCCCGCCCGAAGAAAGCGCCGCGACCGACGCAGCCACCTCGTCAACCGCGCCGACGGGCAAATGCGGGGTGGATGATAGTTGTTCGGCGTCGCGTTGCGACGAGTTGCGCAAGTCGCTCGCCGAGGCGCAGGAGCTCGTGGCCGCGGCGAAAAGAGACCTCGAACCGGACAGGCATGGCGGGTCGCTGTCGGAGCGGACGAGCCGCGTCCTGCGGTGGCACTTTCACACGTCGAGCCATGACGCGATAGCGCGAATCATCGACACCTTCGGTCAGCTCGAAACGAGGCTCAATGAAGGGATGCGCCTTTTCACATGCAAGGACGTTGGCAAGCATTGTTACTTTCTGGGTTTTATTCCGAACGCTATCGCGTACACCTCTCAGGGGGATTATCAAATCGTCCTCTGTGGCTCGTTCTTCGGGTCGGGGAAACGCGAACAGGCGAAAACCCTCATCCATGAGGCGGGCCACAACGTCGGTCTGCCGCGCTCCCCACTCGACCGCGACGTTTACATCTCAGGTCACGAATACAGAGCTTTGTCGACGGAGGAGGCGCTCGTCACGACCGACTCCTACGCCAACTTCGCACATGATAATCGCTACGGCATCCCTTTCAGCATTATCTTGCCGGAGGCTTTAGGGGAATTCAGAACGGGCGTCGCTTTCACCGAAACCCAGCCGCAATGGATGCTCTCCTACGGCTTCACCGTAGGGTTTAGTCATCCGGTCTTCAGCCTCATCTACCCGGTCGCGGGCGTCGAGATAACGTACATGCCCGCGACCGGCGAGCGCCGGGACAGAGCCATCACGAGCGCCACCATTGGCGCGCGGATAGGCGCGCGGGGACAGCGCTCCTACTTCGACATGCGCGCGGGGGTCTTCACCGGCAGCGAGACGCGCTTCCGAGGGCTGGAAGGGATTCTGACCGAGGTCTCGGCCCACTACCAGCCCGGCAGCCACGACCTGTCATTGTTCTGGCAGTACTACCACAGCACCATCGCGAGGGCCGAAGACACGATGGTCTTCGGGATCGGCGGGCGTTACTAACGATGTCGTCGTCGAGAGCCTCTTAAAACTGTTATCCGGCCGCGCGCATTCGTCGTTGGCTCTCATGAAAGAACACGCGACCAAAGCCGAACACGACACCGCCACCGGGCCGAAGCGCGCGGCGGCGTCGGCACACGGCGCGACGCTCTCGACGCTCGCCTCGCCGCCCCTCTCTCAAGACGTCATCCGGCGCAAGACGTGCGCGTGCGGCGGCGGCTGCCCCTCGTGCGAGGCGAACGAGCTAAGCGCGCATGGCGTCTTCGCCAAGCTCAGGGTCAGCGCGGCCGACGACGAGTTCGAGCGCGAGGCCGACCGCGTCGCCGACGCACTGATGAACTCGACGCACACGGAGTCCGTCACACACGCGACGCCCGCAGCCTTCGTCACTCACGCGACGCACGCCGACTCCGGCGTTCACGCATCGGCGTCGGCACGCGACGCGACATCGCTCGTGAGAGCAAAGGCGCGGCCGCACGCCGCCGCCGACGCGCGTTCGGTCGCGCCCGAGTTGGGCGCGCTCGGGCCGGGCGTGCCGCTCGACACTTCGGCCCGCGACTTCTTCGAGCCGCGTCTCGGCTACGACTTGGGCGGCGTCCGCGTTCACGCCGACGGCGCGTCGGCGCGCGCCGCCTCCGGCATCGGCGCGCGCGCCTTCGCCTCGGGCGGCGACCTCTTCTTCGGCGCGGGCGAGTACGCGCCACACACGACGGACGGCCGCCGCCTCATCGCGCACGAGTTGGCGCACGTCGTCCAGCAGCGCGCGGGCGGCGACACCCAAATCCGCCGACAGCCCGACGACACAGGCGTCACACACGTCTTCATCTCCGGCCGCGTGCCGGGCTTCCTCGACTGCACGACGGACGAGCTGGACGCGGACTCGGACACCTCCTGCTGTACGTCGCACACGCGGGGTCTGATACCGGGGCTTTACGCGCAGTCGCGCGAGTACGCGAATCGCGCCATCCGGCGGATGGACGACGGCGCGAACATGGACGGCGCGATTCGCCGCCACTTCGGTTCGGACGCGCTCTGGCATCGCAGCGAGATACGCAGGCGCTTGGGCCTCATTCGCGCCGAGCTCGACGAGGAGACGACGCACATCGTCCGCTGCCGCATCGCGCGCAACGCGCGCAACACCATCGGCTTCGATCTGATGTCGAGCGTCGACCCTCGCCTGTTGTGTCAGGTCGGGGTGCTCGCCACCGGCCGCGTCGGCGGCAACGTGGCGACGCTTTGTGTCGACGTCGATGGAAACCCCGTCAGCGGTTGGGAGACGCTGTTCCACGAGATGGTTCACCTCGCGGGCATCGGAGACCTCCCCGACCGCGCGCGGGCGACGCCGGCGCAGACCACCGCGCGCGAGTACGAGACCTACGAGCACGAGAGCGCGGAAGCGCGTGCGAGCGAGAATGAGGCTCTCGGCGAGGTCGGGCTCGCGAACGCCGCGCCGGTGCTTTACCCGAACCCGATGCCCTTCGCGCTGCGCAACGCCGACTCTTACTCGTCGTTCGTCGCCCAGATAGGTGCGCCGGGATGGAGCGCCGAGTCGAACGCGGCCGCCTTCCTCCCGACGCTCGAAGCCGGGCCTCTGATGACCTTCGAGGGCACGCCGCGTTTCGGCGTCGCGGGCGCGATGCACTGGACGCCGTTCGGCAGCAGCATCCAGCCCATCATCGGCGCGCGCGCGTTGTGGCTCCCGCGCCGCGAAGCCGACGCCTCGCCGCCCGTCGAGCCGACCGACCTGCGCGCCTACGTCGGCCCGGAACTCGGCCTGCGCTGGATAGTCGGCGGCGACAGAGTTCAATTCGTGCTCGACGTGGCGGGCGGGGCTGGGGCTTACGTGACGGTCGATGAGGACGTCGACCCGGCGCTCTCGGCGCGTCTCGGCTTGGGCCTGCGCGTCGGCGGCCCGCGCGCCGCCTTCGGCATCGGGGCCGACGTGATGCGTCTCTTCCACTTCTCGCGGGGCGCGCTCGTCGGCGACACGGCCGAGGACTGGCTCGGCGGCCTCGTCATACGCGGCCACTGGGGCGGCAGCTCGCGGCGGCCGCGCTGAGCGCGCCGACGGCGTGTCGCCGACGACCGCATCCGTTGTATCATCGCTCGCCGAAGCGAGGACGATTGACGGATGAGAGTCTTGGGCATCGATCCGGGGAGCGAGACGACGGGCTGGGGCGTGGTCGAGGGCGACGCGCGCCGCTACGGGCTCGTCGCCTACGGGACAATCAAGGCTTCGGCGCGCGAGCGTTTCGCGGCGCGGCTCTTGAAGATTCACACGGGCGTGGCGGAGCTGCTCGCGAAGTTTCGGCCCGACGTGTGCGCCGTCGAGGAGTCGTTCGTCGCCGTCAACGCGAAGACCGCGCTCAAACTCGGGCACGTGCGCGGCGTGGTGCTCGTCGCGGCCGAGAGCGCGCGCGTCGAAATCGCCGAGTACGCGCCGCGCCTCGTCAAGCAGACGGTCGTCGGCTACGGCGCGGCCGAGAAGCATCAGGTGCAGGAGATGGTGCGCGTGCTGCTCGCCCTCAAAGAGCCGCCCGCGCCCTTCGACGCCTCGGACGCGCTCGCCGTCGCTATCACACACCTGCACCACGCGCAGGTCTTGCAGCCGTCGCGGCGCGCGTCCGTGTCGCCCGCGCGCGCGCGACTCGAAGAGATGTTGGCCGCCGAACCTCGCGGCACGCGACGCCGACGCGCCCCGCGCTGAAAAATTTTTACGCGCGGCCGGGTCACCCTTCGCGGACACTTTTCGCAAACACCCTTCACCCTCCACCCTCGAAAGAGTCGCCACACCCTTCAACCTCACCCAAGCTGAAGGAGAACTACGCATGTCTCGACTCGTCACTTCTCTAATCATCACTCATCGACTTGCCCACGCGAGTCTCTTCGTCTTCACGCGACACTCCGTCCCTGTGTGTCGCCTCATCACACCGCGTCGCGCCGCGCGACTCGTGAGCCTGTTGATGACAGCCGCGCTGGTCTTCGTCTTCGTCGTCGTCGCCGCGCAAGACACGGCGCACGCGAAGCGGCGGCGCGCGCCGTCGGGCGGGCGCGCGGCCGTCGTCGTTGACGAGCGCCTGTCGGCGTTGAGAGAGTCGCCGGATTTTTCGTCGAACGTGGTGAGGCGTCTGGGACGCGGGCGCACGGTCGCGGTCGTGGGCGAGCGCCGGACGGAGGGCGGCGCGGTCGTCTTCTACCGCGTCGCGGTGACAAGAAGGACGGGCGGTTGGGTTCAGGCGGACGCACTTGTGCGGCCTACGCGCGCGGGCGACGACGCGCGTCTGCTCCGACTCGCGCGCGGCTCTGAAGAGTTCGACCGCGTCGAGCGCGCGGCCATCTTCCTCGAAACCTTCCCGCGCTCGCCGCTCCGGCCCGCCGCGCTTCTGCTTCTCGGCGACGCGGCCTCGGACGCCGCCGCGCGTCTCTCTCGCGACGCCGCGCGACGCTTGGACGAACGCGAGATGGCGGCGGGCGGCGCGCCCGCGCACACGTACTTTCTCGGCTACAACGGCCTCGACCGTTACCGGCGGCGCGGCGTCTCGTTCGTCTTCGACCGCGACTCGAAACAGTTCCGCTACGACGGCGCGGCGTGGCGCGAGATTGTGCGTCGCCACCCGCGCTCGGCCGAAGCCGCTGAAGCGCGCAAGCGTCTCGACGCGATGGCGTCCTCCGCGTCGGCGAAGTAGAGCGTCGGCGAAACAGACGAGCACGCAGTTGTTGATGAGCGCGCGGCTGTTAATGAGCACGCGGCTTTTGATGAGAGCGCGCTGTTGATGAGAGTCGCGCTTTAGACCATCCAGCCGGTGCTTTGGTACTCCATGTATCGCGCGGTGGCTTCGGCGACGGCGCGGCCGAAGTATCGCTCGACGACGCGCAGCGAGAGGTCGATGCCGGAGGTCAGTCCGCCGGAGGTCGAGATGCGTTCGCCCTCGATGAAGCGCAAGCCCTCTTTGACTTTGACGGCGGGGAACTCTTCGGCGAGTCGCGCCGTGAAGTCGTGATGCGTCGTCGCCTCGCGGCCGTCGAGCAGACCCGCTCGCGCGAGATGGAACGCGCCCGTGCAGACCGACATCACGACGTCGGCCTCGCGCGCCTGTTTCTTAAGCCACTCGTACATCGCCGCCGAGCGGCCCGACTGCGCGCCGATGATGACTACCTTCGGCGCGGGCGCGTTGGCGAACGTGTAGTCGGGGATGAGTTGCAGCCCGGCCGTCGCGCGCAGAGGCTCGGTCTTCTCCGAGACGGTGTAAAGCTGAAATGGCATCTGCTCTTCGTGATCCCCGCCGCGCGTCGGCACGTGAACGTCTTGGAAGACTTCCCACGGCCCGGCGAAGTCGATGACCGTCGCGTTCTGCGAGATGACGAAGGCGACGGGTATCTTGCCCTTCGCGGGCGCGACGAGTCGGCGCGCCGAAGCGTTCGGCGCGGCCGCGCCCTTCTGCGTCTTGTCCTCATCGGCCTGCGCAAGCCCCGATGCCGCGACGACCACACCGGCCGCCGCCGAACTCCTGATGAAATCTCTTCTCTTCATGTCGTTTAGCTCCTTTCGCGTGTTCGCGTCCGTCATCATCGCGCGCGCCTCCGCCCGGCGTCTTGCACGAAACAAATTTCCGTTGGACGATGCAAAGACGGGCGCGCCGGAAACATCGCGTGCGCGCGCGGCGTAACAGAATTCAAAGGCGAAAGGGGACTGATGAGCGAGACAGCGATGAGCGAGGCGACGCGAAACTATCTCATGCCGGGGCAGTTCTACGGCGACGTGCTCGAACGGCGACGAAGCGCGGGCTTCGCGCTCTCGGAGCTGCGGCACGCGACGGGCCGACGTCTCCCGCGACACACGCACGAGCTGGCCTACTTCTGCCTTCTGCTCGGCGGCGACTACAGCGAACAACTCGGCCGCCAGCGCGTCACTTATCATCCGTTCACCGTCATGTTCCACCCGCCCTCGACGACGCACCGCGACGAGGTCGGCAGTCGCGGCGGACGCTTCTTCAACGTCGAGATTGAGCCGGGACTCGTCGAGCGCCTGCGCGAGTGCGGCGCGCGCGTGCCCGAAGCCTTCGCGGACGTGCGCGGCGGCGAGTTGTCTTGGCTCGCGGCGCGACTCTACCGCGAGTACCGAGCGCGCGACGCCGCCTCGCCGCTCGCCGTCGAGGGCTTGGTGCTTGAGATGCTGGCCGAGGCGGCGCGCCCGCGCGTGTCCGTCGAGAAGCGACCGCCCGCTTGGCTCGCGCGCGCCGTCGAGTTGCTCGAAGCGGAGTTTCGTTCTTCACTCACGGTCGCCGACATCGCGTCGCGCGTCGGCGTCCACCCGTTCCACCTCTCGAAGGTCTTCCGCCAGTTCCGTCGCGAGACCGTCGGCGATTACGTGCAGCGCCTGCGCGTCCAACATGCGTGCCGACTGCTCTCGGAGACCGAGACGCCGCTCGCCTCGGTCGCGCTCGAAGCCGGATTCTCCGACCAGAGCCACCTCACGCGCGTCTTCCGCCGCCTGACCGGCATGACGCCCGGCCGACTCCGCTCGGCGCTCAACTCGCGGCCCTCATAGACGCGCGCGCGGCGACACCGAAAAGAAACAAAAGGGCTGTTGAAAAAAACGGCGTGCGCGGTTAGATTGTCGGCAGTTCGCCGAACGGGTGATGGCGCGGCGGCGGCTGGCTCGGAGCAGTTCGTCAAAGACCACTTGGAGGAGAGCGCAAAGTGCCGACAGGATCATGCCCCGAATGTGAAGCCGAGGTGCACGTGGACACGGACGCCGACAAGGGCGACGCCGTCTCGTGCGACGAGTGTGGGACGCCACTGGAGATAGTCGGGCTGGACCCCGTCGAGCTTGACATCGTCGAGGATGACGATGACGACGACGAGGACCTCGACGAGGACGAAGACTACTAGCGAAGTGACGAGTGACGAGTGACGAGTGACGAGCAAAACCTTACTTGCTCGTCACTCGTCACTCATCACTTTTTTTCGCCTTTATAGCTGGCGCGGCTCTGGCGGACGAGGAGGCCGCGCGGGGCCTCGACGCGGATGGAGTGGGAGAGGCCGTCGCGGCGCTTCTCCTCGGGCGGATAGAAGGCGAGCACGTAGGTCGAAGAGACCTCTTCGGCGAGCGCCTTAAAGAGCGGCGTGAAATCCTTCTCGGTGGCGTAGACGTTCGTGCCCCCCGTCTTCTCGACGAGCCCGCTCACGTCGAGCGGCGTCGGCAGCGGCACGTTCTCCTTGGTGGCGGCGGCCAGAAGCGGCGAGAACGACGGCAGCGTCACCGTGTAGACGCTCACGCCCGCCTCGTTGGCGCGCTCGATGACGGTCTTGGGTGCAACCGTGTCGCCGACGGGGAAGCCGTCGGTGACGACGACGACGGCACGTCGCATCTGCTGCCGCTCGCGCGTGCGCGGGGCGTGGCGGACGAGCAGGCGGACGGCGTCGTCAACGGCGTCGTAGGTGTGCGTCGAAAGCCCGTTCATCTCGCGCGCGAGCCGCCCGAATGCTTTATTCAACTTCTCCGGCTCGCGCGTGAACGACTGGTGAACTTTGGCGCTCATGCCGAAGCTCATCAGCGCGAACGAAGAAGGCCGCCCGCGCATCCCCTCGGCGAACGCGCCCACCGCGTCGCGCACGCGCATCATCTCCTCGACGGTCATGCTGCCCGACACATCCACCGCGAAGACGACCGCGACGGGGCGCTCGACGCCCCCGCGCCGCTCGACGTTGAAGAAGGCCAAGGGGCGCTCGACGCCGTCGTCGTAGAGCTTGAAGTCCTCGGAGCGCAGGCCGCGCACGGGGCGGCCCTCGGCGTCGGTCACGGCCGCCTCGACGAGCACCATGTCGGTGTCGACGCGCACGACCTCGTCGCTGTCGAGCACCTCGCCCGCCGCGTCTTCCGCCAAGACGCCCTCACGGTGCTCAGGTTGTTGCTGTTGTCGCCGGACGCGCGCGGCGAGTTGGGCGGGGACGAGTGAAAGAGAGAGGAGCGCGCAAAAGAACACCGCGCGCAAGCGTCGGCCGCGCGTGCCGCGTGACGTGTTTTCGTAGGACGGGGGAAGCGACATAAAACTTCTGAGCGTCGGCCTCGCGACCGGGGAGAGTGCGGGCATTATACAGAGGCGCGGGCCGCAGCGCGAGGGCGTCCGATGGGAATCTCCGCCTTGCCCGGCAACACGGGGCGGCGCGCGGCGCATCAAGAGCATGACGCCCTCGCCCGCCGGCCGGGAAGTTTCCGGGCCGGGGCGCGCGGTGTATAATGTCGGCCGTAATTCGAGCGCCTTTAGCTTCCGTAAGTCGTTATGCTTTTTAACTCAAAGACCGTCGCCGCCCCTCTGCTTTTGTGCCTCGCGCTGTTTGCCGTCGTCGCTTCGCCCGCGACGGCCGGCGCGCGACAGAAGAGCGTGCGTTCGTCTGAGCGCGACGCGACGGGCGGCGTCAAGGGGCGCGTCAAGGTCGAGACGGGGACGCCCTCGGACGTGCAGGTGGTCGTCCGACAGGACGAGCGCGAGGTGCGACGCGCGACGACCGACGCGAAGGGCGGCTTCGAGGTGACGGGCCTCGCGCCCGGACTCTACGGCCTGACGTTCCGCAAGCCGGGCCTGAGCGTCGGGACGATTGAGCGCGTCGAGGTCAAGGCGGGCCGCGTCCGCTCGCTCGGCGACAACCTCTACATGAAGGTCGACGAGGGCACGCTCGCGCTGCTCAAGGGGAGCGTCTTCGACGCGAACGGCAAGAGCTTCAAGGGCGCGCGCGTCGAGCTGGCGCTCGTCATGCCCGACGGCACGCTCAAGAAGGTGGGCGGGCGCGTCTCGTCTCTGGAGACGGGGTCGTTCCTGTTCCGACTCACGCCGGAGGCGGCGCGCTACCGCGTGACGGCGCGCGCCGACGGGATGGAGACGGCCACGCAGGACATCGAGATCGAGGGCGCGGCCGTCTTCCGCGTCGCGCTCACGCTCACGCCCGCCGCGAAGCAGTAGCAGTAGCAGCGTCGCTCTCGAACAACCTTCGGACAAGTGATGTGAAACGCGACGACCACAACGCGGACGGCGCGCGGCACGAGTTTTTGACCGCGCGCCAACTCGCCGCCGTCCTACAGGTGAGCGAGTCGACGGTGCGCCGCCTCGCGCGCGAGGGGCGCATCCCGGCCGTCCGCGTCACGCCGCACCTTCTGCGCTTCCGCCTCGACGCCGTCGTCGAAGCCCTCGACGGCTCGCGCCGCGCGCGCCACCAGCGCCGACACGAAGACTCCGACAACGGCGCGGACGACTCGCAACTCACCTTCTTCTAAAGCCGTTAATCGTGAATCGTAAATCGTAAATAGAAGCAGCAGACGGAAAGCCCGGCGTTGAGTTCTAAGACTCAAGCCGGGCTTTCCGTTCAACCACGATTCTCGATTCTCGATTTACGATTAACGATTCACTGTCGCTTGCGACGAGGGACGAGCGTTTCGATGCCGACCCATCGGCCGTCGCGTTTGAGGAAGACGCGCGGCTCGGTCGGGGGGAACTGGCGCGCGAAGGAGGGGTTGGCGGCGAGCAGGGGGCGGACGGTCGAGCGGTCGCCCGTCGTCACGCGCCAGCGCCCGCCCTCGCGCACGAGGTACTGCCGCGAGACGATTTTGCCCTCGCTCTGGATGGGCTGGTTGACGGTCGCGTACAGGGTCGAATCGACGACGGCGAGGTTGCCCGCGACGCGCACGCGCTCGACCTCCAAGCGTTCGAGCGTGAAGACGCCGCGCGTGCGGCTCAAGCCCTCGACGAAGCGCGCGCGGGAGATGCGTCGCTGCGAGGCCGTGGGCAGAGAGTCGTAGACGGCGGCGTAGTCGCCCGCGCGCAGGCGGTCGAACGCCTGCTCAATCGCCGCGCGTGCTTCCGACTCGTCGTCGTAAGAGAAGACGAGGGAAGTGCCGGCGCGGCTCGTCTCGGCGGACGCCGTCGGCGCGCCCGCGTGTGAAAGGGCGATGAATGTCGAGAGCGTGATGAGCAGGATTGATGTCGTGCGTCGCTTCATGTCGGTCTTGAATCCTCCCTCTGGGCTTGTGCGTCGTCGTCTTCGCGCGGCGACTCGTCTTCGTCGAACTCTTCGCCGTCTTCTTCTTCTACTTCTTCGCGCGCGTCGGTTGTATCTACGTCGGCGAACGCCTCAGGGTTCTTGAGCTTGAGCTGCTCGCGGACGTTTAAGAACCACGCGACGATGCCGAGCGCGGCCGCCGCGAAGGCCGCGTCCACGCCGACCGTCGGCCAGAGGACGAGCGCGGCCGCGACGAGGAGCGCGGCCACGACGTTCCACGCGCCGCGCGGCCAGTTGCGTCCGAGACGTGCCCTGAAGCCTTGCAAGAGTCTGTTTCGCCGGAAGGTGTCGGCCGCCCCGCGCGCGCGTCAGTTGACGGTCAGTTGAATCGCGGCGTCGAGCGTGCGCGGCGGGAAGCACTCTTGGTCGTTGCAGGGCTGCACCTCGACCTTGACGGGGAGCGTGCGCCTACCCTTGGCCGCGCGCGCGTCGATTTGGAGCGGGAGCTTGATGCGCGCCGTGCCCTCGTAGACCGAGAGCGGTTCCTTCTCGAAGGCGAACTTGCGCATCTCGCCTGCCGGGTAGACGGGCGCGCCCGCGCGCACGCCCTCGGACGGCGCGACTTCGAGGCGCGTGCCGATGAGGTACTTGTTCGACGGCGGGTTGGCGTTCACGTGAAAGCCTTGGCCTATCTCGACGCGCACGACCGCCTCGCCCGACGCCCCGGCCGCGACCGACGCCTCCTCGGCAACGACGCGCACGGCGTCCGCGTCACGAGCGCCGCCCGCCGTCGTCGTTGAAGACTTCGCGCCCGAAGGTGTCGATGATGACGACGGGCCGCCGTTCGTCTGTTCGCCGCCCGCGCAGGCCGCGAGCGTCATGGTGATGAAGAAGAAGAGTGCGAGTGTGAATTTGTTCATGGTTGTCGGTCTAAGCTGATTTGTAAGCTCGAATCTCAAATCTGACATTTCAAATTTCAGATTTCCAATTTCAAACTTCATTCGCGCGAGGCTGCCGGGCGGCCCGCGAAGAAGTTGCGCGCCGAGGTGAGCATGCGTCGCAAGCGGCGCAAGACCTTCGGCAGAATCCATATGAGCAGCAAGAGGAAGACGAAGATGACGACGAGGATGACGACGGGCTTGAAGACCGCAATCGACACCGCGCCGACGACGATGACGTCTTCGACGACCGAGAGCGCCCAGTTCGACACCGGCTCGGGGCTGACGTTGGCCGTCGCCCTGACGGTCGCCTTCGTCCCGTGCGTCGAGAGCGCGAGTCCGCCGCCCAAGAGTAACGCCAGCACCTGCACGGTCGGCGACATCTCGGTCGTCGCCGCGAAGGCCAGCGCCGCTCCGGCCGGGACGCGGATGAAGGTGTGGACGCTGTCCCAGACCGTATCGACGTAAGGCACTTTGTCGGCGACGAACTCGACCGTGTAGAGAAAGAGCGCCGTCCCGATAATCCACCAACTGCTCAGGACTTCGAGTCCGCCCGGAAGGCGCGCCAACTCGTAGCGTTGCAGAAGGCCGAGGACGGCGACCGTCGCATAGAGATTTATGCCCGCCGTCCAAGCCGCGCCGAGCGCCGTCCCGAGAATCGCAATCGTGTTCATCGCAAAACTTTTGAGAAGCGATTCGCGCTTTACCGAGTCAGGCGCGAGTCGCGCTTCACGAGCGCGTCTGCCGCTCCCTCGGCACGGGCTCGAACGTGCGCGTCGTGTGGTCGGTGACGCTCGCCAGAGGCTCGCGCGTCGCTTCGAGTTGAACGGGCGCGTGCGCGTCGAGCTTCGGCAGCCGCCGCTTCGCCTTCTTCGCCGGCGGCTCTTCGCCCGCCTCCGTGTAGAGCGAGATGACGCGCGAGAGTTGTGCGACGAGCAGCGACGCGATGACGACGACGACCGAGAGGAAGAAGAACATCAGGCCGAAGATGCCTTTCGACATCGGCAGCCCGCGACTGAGTGCGAACGAGATGAAGGCGAAGACCATCCCGAGGCCGCCGAGCGTGACGACCGTCGTCGTGACGGCGAGCGCCCACGTCGCGCCCGTCAGGCGCGCGGGCGAGATGCCCGCCGCGCGTTCGAGCGGCGCGAGGTTCGCCCCGCAGCGCGGGCAGTAGGCGAGTTCCTGTGTGAGCTGTGTCCCGCAGGTCGGGCAGTACATGTTCTTCAAGACCCCTCGTGCGTTACGACGCGAAGGTGCGCGAAGTTCGCCCGCTCGCGCTTCGACGGAGCGCGGCTACTCCTCCGACTCTTCCTCTTCCGGCTCGCCCGCGCCGCCCTGCCGGTCGGGCCGCTTGATGCCGAACTTCTCCAGACGGTATTGCAGCGTGCGGAAGGTGAGGCCGAGGAGCTTCGCGGCCTTCGTGATGTTGTAGTCGGTGCGCTCCATCGCCTGAATGATGAGGTCGCGCTCCATCTCCTCGAACGTGATGCCCTCGGCCGGGAGCTTGAACGCGCCCTCGGGCGCGGGCCGCGTCTCCTGTCGGACTTCGAGCGGCAAGTCCTCGACCGTGATGTAGTCGCCCTCGGCCAAAAGTATGGCGCGCTCGATGGCCGACTCAAGCTGCCGGACGTTGCCCGGCCAAGCGTAGTCGTTCATCACCTTGCGCGCCTCGGGCGTGAGTCCGCGCACGAGCCGCGACGTGTTGCGCGTGTGCTTGCGCAGGAAGAACTCGATGAGCACGTCTATGTCCTCGCGCCGCTCGCGAAGAGGCGGGACGTCAATCGAGAGGACGTTGATGCGGTAGTAGAGGTCGTCGCGGAAGCGGCCGTCGGCGACCATCGCGCGCAGGTCGCGGTTGGTGGCGGCGACGACGCGCACGTCGATTTTAATGGCGCGTGTCCCGCCGACGCGGCGAATCTCGCGCTCCTGAAGTGCGCGCAGAAGCTTCGCCTGCATGCCGATGTCGAGTTCGGCAATCTCGTCGAGGAAGAGCGTGCCGCGGTCGGCGACCTCGAAGAGACCTTTCTTCTCGGCGTGCGCGCCGGTGAAACTGCCCTTCTCGTGGCCGAACAGCTCCGACTCCAAGAGGTTCTCGTTGATGGCGGCGCAGTTGACGGCCTGAAACATCTCGGAGGCGCGAGGGGACTGCGTGTGGATGCCGCGCGCGATTAACTCCTTGCCCGTGCCCGACTCGCCGCGAATGAGAACGGTCGAGTTCGAGCGCGCGACCTTGAGAATCATCTTCTTGACGGCCTCCATCTCGGCCGAGTCGGAGATGATTTCGGTGTCGAGCGCGTCGAGGCGCGCGAGCGCGCGCTGGATGGTGTCGAGCAAAGTCTCGCGGTCATAGGGCTTTTCAAGATAGTCGAACGCGCCGCGCCTGAGAGCCTCTTTCGCCGAATCGACCGACCCGTGCGCGGTCAAAAGGATGACGATGATGGACGAGTCGTAGGCCAAGAGCTTTTGCAGAAGCTCGATGCCGTCCATGCCGGTCATCTTGAGGTCTGTGAGCGCGAGGTCGAAGCGCCGGTCGCGCGCGATGCGCATGGCGGCCTCGCCCGAGGCGGCCGTCGTCACGTCGTAGCCCGACTCGGAGAGGATCAGCTCCAGAATCTCGCGCTGCGTTTTCTCGTCGTCGACGACGAGGATGCTTTTGCGTGCCATATTAACCTCGGCGACGAGTGATGACTGACGAGCGACGAGCAAGCAGGACGTGCCTTTAACTCGTCCCTCGTCACTTGTCACTCGTCACTTTTACCGTCGGTAGTGTGACCGTGAAAGCCGTGCCCTCGCCCGGCGCGGAGCTGACCGAAATCGTGCCGCCGTGATCGTCGACGCCCTTCTTGACGATGGCGAGGCCGAGGCCCGTGCCCGTCTCCTTGGTCGAGTAGTACGGCTCGAAGATGTGCTGCAAGTCGTCGGCGGCGATGCCGCGCCCCGTGTCGCGCACCTCGACGCGCACCGCGCCGTCGTCGGCCGCGAGCACAACGTCGAGGCGACCCCCTTCGCCCTCCATCGCCTGCATGCCGTTAATGATAAGGTTTGTAAAGACGGAACGTAAAGACTCGCGGTCGCCGCGCACCGCCGGAATCGTCCCTTGCGTGCGGACGTCCAAGCGCACGCCGCTCTCCTCGGCCTGCACCTCGACCATGCGCAGCGAGTCGGCGACGACCGCGCCCAAGTCGAGCGGCTTCATGTCGAGCGGGGCGGGGCGCGTGTATTTGAGAAACTCCGAGATGCGCGTGTTGATGCGCGCCACCTCGGCCTTGAGTTGGTCGGCGAGGCGGCCGAAGACGGCGCGCTTCTGCGGGTCTTCGGGCGCGAGGCTCGTGCGCAGGTGGTCGAGCGTGAGGTTGATGTAGTTGAGAGGATTTCTGACCTCGTGCGCGATGGCCGAAGCCAAGCGTCCGACGACGGCCGAGTGCTCGGCCTGTTTGACCTGCGCCTCAAGCTCGCGCATCCGCCCGAGGCGCGCAATCATCTGGTTGAAGGTCGCGGCCAAAGCGCCTATCTCGTCGCGGCGGTGCGAGCCTTCGACCTCGAAGGAGAAGTCTCCGGCGGCGACGCGCTCGGTCGCGCGCGACAACTCGCGCACGGGGCGCGTGAAGCGCCAGACGAGGAAGCCCGCCCCGACGGTCGCCAAAAGGAAGACGATGAGCGTCGGCAGAAGCGGTTGCAGCACGTCGGCCCAAGAGTCGTTCAGGGGCGTCTTGGCCGCGCCGAGGACGACGACGATGTAGTTGACCGTCCGCCCCTCGTCGCGCACGACGCGGACGGGGATGGGGACGGCGCGCGCCTCACCCGCGATGGGCTGCGCCGTGGCGGGCGCGTCGGGCAGCATGCGGCGCAGGCCGTCGGTCATCGGGTCGGAGGCGACGAGTCGCGGGAGGTCTATCTCGGAGATGTGTAGGTAGCGCGGCGTGCCGTCGGGCAGAGTCGCGGGCGCGTAGTCGCGGTCGAGGCTGTCCTCGATGCGCCCGTCCTCGCTGACGACGAGGATATTCATGACGCGCCCGCGCTGCTCTTCGAGAAAAGAGACGGGGCGGTTCGCGTCGAGCTGCCAGAGGTATTCGCCCGAGGGGTTGGTGATACTGTCGTTGGCGAGCGCGGTGCTCGCGGCGAGCGCCTGCTCCTGCTCGGCGATGATTGCGGCGCGGCGCAACTCCTCGCGTCGGAAGAGGAAGTACTGGACGCCGAGCGTGCCGACGAGCAGCAGCGCGAGCACCATCAAGAGGCGCACGCGGAAGCTGTAGAAGAAATCGGGCAGTCTCATCCCCGTGCAGTTTCCCCCGGCCTCTGTCACGATGACAGAAAGGCTGTACGCTTTCGACTCAAAACGCGACTCGTAACGACAATAAAATCATAATCTTATTGCAGGACTCGTGTGGCTGATGTTATATTCGCGACGGTCTCCAGTGCAAACCCCTCCGGAGACCGCAAGCAAATCTCTCCAGCCCTAACGGTTGCGAACTTTAGTCTTGAAGATCGGAAGCAAGGAGCTAGGCCGAAGTCTTGGCATTGCTTTTCAACACTTCAAACCCGTCTGAGACGCGCGGCGCGGCCGTCCGGCCGAAGGCGCGCACTCAAAAAGCAAACCGTCAAGGGTGTCAAAAGCTGTAACCGGCGGCCCAACGCGGCGCGCCCCTCCGTTAACGTGCGCGCCTCGAAGCCGCTTCATTTTTACCCAAAAGCAATACAAGGAGTTCTGGATGACCAGAAGGCTTCCGTCCCCCGCGTCCCCCAAGCTGATCGTTCTCCTCTTCGGCCTCCTGCTCGCGCCCGCGTCGCTCGCGACGGCCGCGCCACGCAAGCCCGCCAAAGCGCCCGCCGCCAAAGCAACAACTAAGAAGCCCGCAGCTAAGAAGTCCGCTCGCGCCGAGAGGGGTCGCGAGAAGAGTTCGAGCCGCAAGGAGGTCGCCAAGAAGCCGAGCGCGCGCGAACGCGGGCGCAACACGAAGAACGAACGTCAGGCCGCGTCGCGCACCAACGCGCGCACGCGCAACGACCGCGCCTCGCGCAACGACAAACGCAACGCGCGCGAGTCAAACACGCGCGCCTCTCGTAACGACCGCCGCTCGAAGCGCGAAGAAGCCCGCGCCTCTTCAAAAGACAAACGCAAGATGACGCGCCGCGAGCGTCTCGCCGAGGAGCGCCGCGAGGCCGAACGCCGCCGCCGCGAGGCCGCCGAGCGCGCACGCCAAGCGGCCATCGCCCGCGCCATCGCGCTCGCGCGCATACGCGCTCAAGACCAAGCACTGCGCGACGAGACTTCGGCCAACATCCTTAAGGACGACACGACGGGAGAAGACCCCGAGGTGCGCCGCGTCGCCGTCGAGGCGCTCGCGGGGCAAGCCGGCTCGGTCGTCGTCATGGACCCGAAGTCGGGTCGCGTCTACACGGTCGTCAATCAGGACTGGGGCGTGCGCAAAGGCTTCAAGCCCTGCTCGACCATCAAGCTCGTGACGGGACTCGCCGGTCTCTCCGAGAGCGTCATCGACCCCGTGCAGACCGTCAACATCTCGACGGGGACGCTGCGCATCGACCTCACCGACTCGCTCGCCTTCTCCAACAACTACTACTTCCAGAAGGTCGGCGGACAGGTCGGCTTCGAGCGCATGATGGCCTACGCGCGCAAGCTCGGTCTGGGCCAGCCGACGGGCATCAATCACGCCAACGAGTCGCCGGGCCGCCTGCCCGTCTCCAAAGAGGGCTGGGCTCTAAACCGCATGTCGTCTCACGGCGACGACATCGAGGTCACGCCCGTCCAACTCGCCAACATGGCCTCGACCATCGCCAACGGCGGCAAGCTCCTCGTCCCGCACCTGCCGCGCACGCCGCAGGAGGCCGTCAAGTTCAAGCGTGAGGTCAGGGCCGACATCGATGACCCCGTCGAAGACAACCTGCGACGCCTCGTCCCCGGCATGATCGGCGCGGTCAACTACGGCACGGGCCACCGCGCCTACAGCCCCACCCAGACCATCGCCGGCAAGACCGGCACGTGCATTGGGCAGGGAACTTGGCTGGGCCTCTTCGCCTCTTACGCTCCCGTCCACGACCCGCAACTGGCCGTCGCCGTCGTCACGCGCGGCTCGGGCGCGCGCGGCAAACACGCGGCGGCCGTCGCCGGGAAAATCTATCGCAACCTTGCGCACCGCTTCTCGACGCGCGGCACGCCCACGATGCTGGCCGAAGACCTGAAGCCGCGTCCGAAGATTGACCCGCGCAAGGCGTTGGCCGTCAGCGACGAGGAGGCCGAGGCGAACGACAGCGAGGCGCTCGTGCGCGAGACCGAGGCCGAAGTCTCGACGGACGCGGCTCTCTCGACGGACGCTGCCAAGGGCGTTGCGACGCCCGTCGCGCCGGTGCGCACGACGACGACCGCTCCCTCTTCCGGTGTGACGCTCACGTCGAAGACCTACGAGCGGCCGGTCGTCAGTCAGCCCGCGCGCAAGTCGTCGTCGACCGCAGGCTCGGACGTGCCTTTGTCGAAGCCGGGCGGCGAGACTCGCCCGCGCCGCGTCAACCCGGACAGGTAGCGAAGGGTTCGCAAGCTCGAAGTCAGAGAGCGCAAAACGGGTGGGGAGAAAGGACGAAAAACCTCTCTCCCCGCTCTTTTTTTCTTTCAGTTCGATGAAGTTTTTCTTCTAAATCGCCCCGCCCCCGCGCGTCCGCCGCTAACTCCAAACTTCGCGCATTTGTCTCATTCGCGTCGGGCTTGACACCCTTCGCCGGGTTGTAGCAGTATCACGACGCATCGCGGTGGAAGCACCCGAAACGTTCATCCCCTTTTTTGCAGACAACCCCTGAGCTTCTTCGGAGCCGGGCGCGTCCGGCCGCCCCGAAAGCGGCATCCAACGGGCCGCTCGGCGTGTGCATCTGAATCGTTACGCGACGCCGGACGGCCACGCGCGCCCGAATATTTTTGGAGACGAACATCGCTTGGAGGATTTGCGACCGATGAAAAACGTACTGAGGTTGATGACATTTTCCGCGCTCATCGCCGCCTTCGCGCTCACGGGTCTGGCGCAGACGGCGCAGCCCGCCGCGTCGCCCGCGCCGGCGGCCGACGCCAACAAGGCCAAGTGCGACGAGCTCTACGGCACGTGGCGCGACAACCGCAACGGCGACGCCGCCACGCAGGCCAAGGCCTACGAGGCCGGGAAGACTTTTCTCGCCGATTGCCAGACGCACGAGTACCTGTCTTACGTCCAGAACTGGGTTCCGAAGTACGAGGCGGCGCTGAAGAATCTCAACATCCAAAAGCAGTACACGGACGCCTTCGCGAAGAAGGATTGGAAGGGCGTCGTCGCCGCCGGTAAACAGATTACGGCCGCCAAGCAGGACGACGTCGCGACGTTCGTCGCGATGGTCTACGCCGCGACGCAGTACGCGGCGGCCAACCCCAACGACGAGTCGCTCAACCCGGACGCCGTCGCCGCCGCGCGCCGCGCGCTCCAACTCATCGACGCCGGCAAGGCCGACGCCTTCACGCCCGAGCAGTGGAAGAACCTCGGCTTCCCGAACAAGAACGAGTTGGCCGGGTGGCTCAACTCCACGCTCGGCTACTACACCTTGAAGAGCGCGCCGGGCGAGGCCGCGCAGTTCGTCGTCAAGGCCGTGCAGAACGGCGACATGGTGAAGAAGGACGCATCGACCTACAACCTGCTCGCCGCCGCCTACCAGAACGCCGAGTACGCGCCGCTTGAGCAGGACTACCGTGCCAACTGCGCCGGCAAGGACTTGACCGACGAGTGCCAGCTCAAGCTCGACAAGATGAACCTCGTCGTCGACCGGATGATTGACGCGCTCGCGCGCGCCGTCGCGCTCGCCGACGCGAACGCGGCGACGAAGGCGAAGAAGGCCGCGTGGATGACGCAGCTCGAAAACCTCTACAAGTTCCGTCACGAGGGCAAGACCGACGGGCTGCCCGAGCTGATCGCCAACATCCAGTCGAAGCCGCTCCTGCTGCCGAGCATGCAGACGTTGCCGACCCGCACGCCGACGGCCCCGGCGACCGGCGGCGCGGCCTCGGCGACGCCGACGCCGACGGCGACGCCCGTCAGCAACCCTTCGACGAACAACAACGCGCCGAAGCCGGCGACGAACAACAACAACGCGCCGAAGCCGGTCGAGAACCCGCCGAAGCCGAAGACCTTCTGAGAAGGCAT
>DASUNL010000251.1:0-11962 GCA_036277175.1 Pyrinomonadaceae bacterium
TGGGCCGGTCGAGGTCGAAATCCTCCACCCGCGCACGGCGCAAAGCGTGCGCGTCAAGCTCTCGCGCAACCTCGCGGGAGAGGCCGTCCGCTACATGCTCTACCACCCCGGCCCGGCCTCGCAGCTTCCGCTCTTCCTACACCTCGCCGCGCGCGGCGACTTCGCGCCGCTCGCCGAGAACGCGCTCTTCTACCGCCAGCAAATCGTCGACAGCGGGAGCAACGGACTCTATCTCTCAATCACCTGCTCCGAAGATTTGCCCTTCATCAGACGGGGCGAGGGCGAAGGGCCGCGCGTCGAAGAGACATTTCTCGGCAGCTACCGGCTCGTGCAGCAGCGCGCCGCCTGCGCCCTCTGGCCGCGTGGCACAATCCCCGCCGACTACAGAGAGCCGACGCGCTCCGACCTGCCCGTCCTCTTGCTTTCGGGTGAGTGGGATCCCACCACGCCGCCCGCGCACGGCGAGCAGGTCGTGCGGCATTTGCCGAACGGACTTCATGTGCGCGTGCCGAGCGGCGCGCACGGCTTCGGCGGACTCACGGGCGTCGATTGCATCAACCGTCTGAAGGCGGAGTTCGTCGAGCGCGGAACTGTGAAGGACTTGGACACGACTTGCGTGGCGGGCATCAAGCGGTCAGGCTTCGCCACGGCCGCGCCGGAGCTGAAGACGATTCCGCTCGCCGACGCGGAGTTGTCGAAGCTCGCTGGTCGCTACGTCGCGGACACGGGCGAGTTCGAGGTCGAGGTCGGGCGCGTCGAGGGCGGGAGACTCAGAGTGGCGATGGTCGGCGGCGGCCCGAACTTCATCACCGCGCCCGTCTCGCCCGTCAAGTTCCGCGCCGCCGGAGCGCCCGGCTTCTATTTCATCTTCGACGTGAAGGCGGGCCGCGTCGAACACATCTACGCCGAACAAGGCGGCCAGCGAATCCTCACACTCATTCCTAAAAAGCCGTGAATCGTCAATCGTCAATCGTGAATAGAGGTTGAGAGAAAGCCCGCCGTGGGTTTGAAAACTCACGGCGGGCTTTGCTCTGCTGCTTCGATTTACTATTTACGATTCACGATTCACGATTCACCGCTCTTACTGCTGCGGGTACGGCGGCGGCGTGAAGTTGGGGACGAAGCCCTGCCCGGCGGGGAAGTTCGCCTGTGTCGGCCGCACGCCCGTTTTCACCCAGTTCTCGATGGCCGCGACGGAGGTGAAGAGTTGCTGCGGCGTGAAGTCGCAGTGGCCGATGTTGCCGGGGACGACGCCGAGCTGCGCGCCGCTCGTGTAGACCTGAAAGAGACGGTCGGAGCGCCCCGCGCCCGCCACCGTGTCGCGGTAGGCCGACTCGTTCGAGACGACGACCAGCCCGTCGACGACCGTGTGGAGTGTGAGCACCGGGTTCTTAATCTTGCCGCTATACTCGGCGTGCTTCTCAAGGTAGTGGCGCGAAGGGTTGGGCGCGGAGATGTTCGTGCGCGCGTTCATCTGCGCGAGCCAGCCGTCGATGGTCGCGTTGGGCACGCCGATTGAGTTGAGGTAGGCGCGCTCCTGCGGCGCGAGGTCGTAGACGTGCGTCAAGTTCTGCACGACGGGGCCGCCCGCGCGTCGTTCGAGTTCGGCGCGCGCCTCCGTCAAAAAGAACATGTCGGTGAAGAGCCAGAAGGGGTAGAAGAAGGGCGGGGGCGGCGGCTGGATGCCGCGTCCGGGGTTGCCGCCGACGAGGCGGACGAACTCGAAGCGCCCGAAGTTGAGCGGGTTGTTGACCTCGGCCAGAAGCTTCGGCTGCACCTCTGTCTCGAAGTCCACGTCGTCGTCCGCGTCGCCGACCGTGCCCCACGTCGAGGGCGCGCCGAAGACCACGTCGTAGGCGAGAAAGAGGCTCGACGCCGTGTCCCAAGTGCGCGGCGCGCCCGAGCCGACGGCGCAGGCGGCAATCGCCCCGTCGTAGACGCCGCCGAACTGCTCCATGCTCTTGAACGTGACGACCGAGCCGAGCGAGAAGCCCCACAGGATTGTGCGGTCGGGCTTGGCGACGTTGGCGCGGAAGAAGTTGACGAGCGCCTTCGTGTCCTGCACGCCCTCGTCGACGGCCCAACCGTTATCGCGGTAGGCCGAGCCCGCGATGGCGTAGCCTTGCGCGAGCAGCGCGGGGTCGAGCGCAGGGTTGGGCGAGGCGTCGGCCGTGCGGTTGTCGACCTCGCCCGCGTGGTCGGCCTTGTCGCGGTAGCCGTGCGCGAAGACGAGCAGCGTGCCGTTCCAGTTGGCGGGCACTTTGATGCGGTAGGGCGCGCCGTTGATTTCGCCGGAGAGGTCGAGCGGCCCGACCTGTTGGGCAGCGCGCGCGTTGGAAGGGCCGAGGGCGAGGCAGAGAAGCAACGCGGCGGCCGGGGTGAAAATTCTCTTCAGCATTACTTTCATCCTCCTGAGTGTGAAGGGGCGAGGGCGAATTTCACGCGCCTGACTTCAGTCGTAGAGCTTGCCTTTCTTTACGATGCGGGGCGGGAAATCGGATTAGTCCGAGCGGCGACAAGGTCAGTCGCTCCCGGCTCTTTGAGGCGCGGCGCAAAGTACTTCACGCGCCGCGCCGGTGTCAAGGTTTTTCACCCATCGCCTCGCGTGACGACCGAGACCTTTTTCAGTCACGTCTCGCCGCGCTAATCAATCACGCGCGCGACGACGCATTTCAGGTAAAGGGTTTCGGGGACTCCGACGAGGACTGGGTGGTCGTGCGACTGCGTGCGGCGCTCGACGAGCTGGACGCGGCGGCGCGCGTCGGCCGAGGCCGCCGAGAGAACTTCGAGAAACATCCCCTCGCTCATGTGGTAGGAACAGGTGCAGGTGACGAGCACGCCGCCCGCGTCGAGCAGTTTCAGCGCGCGAAGGTTTATCTCCTTGTAGCCGCGCGCCGCCGCCTCGACGCTCGCGCGGTTCTTGGCGAAGGCCGGCGGGTCGAGCACGACCGTCTGAAAACGCTCGCCCGCCGCTTCCATCTCGCGCAAGGCGTCGAAGACGTTGGCCTCGCGCACCTCAACATGAGACGCGCCGTTCAGCTCCGCGTTGCGTCGCGCGGCCGCCACCGCTTCCGAAGAGATGTCGATGGCGACGACGCTCTCGCACGCGGGCGCGATGTTGAGCGCGAAGCCGCCGCCGAAGGTGAAGCAGTCGAGCGCGCGCCCGCGCGCGAGCGAGCGCGCCGCCGCGTGGTTCTCCCTCTGGTCTAGGAACGCGCCGGTCTTCTGCCCGCCGAGCGGCGCGACCAGAAAACGCACGCCGTGCTGTCGCACCTCGAACTCGCCGGGGTCTTCCCCGTAGACGACACCCGCGCGCTGCTCCAAACCTTCGAGCGCGCGCACGCGCACGTCGTTGCGCTCGACGACCGAGCGCGGCGCGAACTCCTCGACCAGAAGCTCGACCAGCAACGCCTTCAACGCTTCCGTCCCCTGCGACAAGGTCTGCACGACGAGCACGTCCGCGTACCTGTCGACGATGAGCGACGGCAGAAGGTCGCCCTCCGAGTAGACCAAGCGATAAGCGTCGGCTTCCGTTTCAACGCCTGCGCGACGCCGCGCCGCCGTGCGTATGCGCGCGCGCCACCACTCGCGGTCAACCGCTTCGCCCGATGTCGCGAGCAGACGCAGCGCAATCTCCGAGCGCGCCGAGTAGAGCGCCGCGCCCCACGCGCGCCCACGCTCGTCGACGACCGAGACTACCGCGCCCGGCTCGGCGCTGCGCGCGTCGCGCACGTCGCCACGGTAAATCCAGAGATGCCCCGCGCGCGCGCGCTCCGCACCCCGCCGCGAGATTGTGACTTGTGCCGGGTTCATCAAAATAAGCTTGCCGCCCTCGCGTGCGCGCCGCGCCGCTTCGACGGCGGCCTTCGCGTCATCCGTCCTTCGCGAACTTGCCGAAGCGCGCGACGAACTCCTCGCGCGCGAGTCCCCCCGCCTCGGCCAGCTTCGCCGTCCATGCCTCGTCCTCAAAATCCTTCGCGCGGACACGCACCATGTAGTCGCGCGCCACGCGGTAGCTTTCCGTCTCCACGTCCACGTAGCGCAGGCGCGCGCGCCCCGTCTCGGGGTCAATCACCTCATCGAATGGGACGGCGCGCGCCTCGCCGCCCTCAATCGTCATCAACGCGCCCGCGCCGCCCGCGAACAGGTGCTTGCACGCGGCGTAACCGAGGTCGCGCGCGTACTCGGCGTCGAACGGAATCGGCGGCGCGCAGCGCAGCTCGTACCCGATGGTCTTGTCGACGATGGTCGCCTTCACGCCGCGACGTTCGAGCCGCGCCTGCACCTCGCTCTTGACCTTGCGGCCGAGGTCTATCTCGGCGACGCGGATGTTGCCTTGCGCGTCGCGGTCGACGTCGCGCAGCTCCGCGACCTCGCGCGGGTCGAAACGCTCGACCAGTGCCTCCGCCAACAACACGACGCCGTGCGGCCGACCCATCGCGCGCCGCTTGATGATAGTGCCTTCGACGATGTCGGCCACATCGTCCAGAGAGACCGGGCCGGGCGGGAACTCTTCGGGGATGACGGTGCAGGTCGCCCCGGCGGCCTTTCCGATGCCGAGCGTCAGATGCCCGGTCGGCCGCCCCATCGTCACGCCCAAGTACCAGCGCGCCGTCGTCTTCGCGTCCTCCATCAGACGTTTGACCAACTCCACGCCGAAGTGACGCGCCGTCTCGTGTCCGAGCGTCGCGACGGGGAGCGGAAGCCAGAGGTCGTTGTCGATGCTCTTCGGGACTTGGACGACGCGAACCCGGCCGCCCGTCGCGCGCTCGACGGCCGCCGAGCTTCGCACCACGTCGTCGCCGCCGACGGTGACGAGCGCCTCGATGCCGAGCTTCGTCAAGGCCGCGACGGCGTTCTCCAAAGACTCTTGGTCGCGCGTGATGTCGGCGCGCGAAGTGCCGAGGTGGACGCCGCCCGCCAGATGTATGCGCGACACTTCGTCCACCGTCATCTCGTGCTGCTCGTCGGTGTATCGTTCGGCGAGCCACTCGAAGCCGTCGTGGAAGCCGACGGGCGTGCAGCCCTGCTTGATGGCCTCGATGGCGACGGCCGAGATGACGCCGTTCGTCCCCGGCGCGGGGCCGCCGCCGACGATGATGCCGATGCGCTTAATCATAACTGCGGACGGCCGTCCGACGTCGCCATGTAACCGAATCGCTCGCGGAACTCTTCGGCCGTCATCTGTCCGGCGAGCGCGAGTTTTTCGACCCACGAAGGGTCTCGGAAGTCTTCGGGTTCGAGTCGAATCATGTACTCGCGCGCGACGCGGTAGCCTTCGCTCGCGACGTTGACCATGCGGACGCGCGTGCGCCCCGTGCCCGGCTCGCGTATGTCGGCGAAGGGAATCGCGACCATCCGCCCGCCCTGTATGCTGACCATCGCTTCCGTGCCGCCATCGGCGAGAAAGCGGACGGCGCTGTAGCCGAGGTCGCGGCAGTAGGAGGCGTCGAACGGGATGGGGTCGGCGCAGCGCAGCTCATACCCGATGTTCTTGTTGATGAGCGTGACGCGAAGCCCGCGCGCGGCGAGACGACCCTGCACCTCGGCCTTCACCTTGCGCGCCAAATCGACTTCGGCGAAACGTATGTGGCCGTGCTCGTCGCGCTCCACGTCTTGCAACTCGGCCAGCTCGCCCTCGTCGAGCTTCTCGATTAGCCCTTCCGCGAGCACGGCGACGCCGAAGCGACGCGCGGTCGCGCGACGCTTGATAATCGCGCCCTCGACGATGTCGCAGATGTCCGAGAAGGCGACCGTTTCGCGGCCGAACTCCTCGCCGATGATTGTCAAAGTAGCTCCGGCCGCCTTGCCGATGCCGAGCGCGAGGTGACCGGCCTTGCGTCCCATCGCGACGACGACGAACCAGCGTTTCGTAGAGCGCGCATCCTCCATCAGGTTGCGCACAAGCTCGACGCCGACGTGACGCGCCGTCTGGTAGCCGAACGTAGGGATGTGCGCGGGCAGAGGCAGGTCGTTGTCGATGGTTTTGGGGACGTGGACGACTTTGATTTGATGGCCCGAGCGTTCGGCGACGAAGGAGGAGGAGAGCGCAGTGTCGTCGCCGCCGATGGTGACGAGGTGCGTGACGCCTAAATGACGCAGAGTCTCGACGACGGCGCGCATCGCCCGTTCCGACTTCGTCGGGTTGTCGCGCGCCGTGCCGAGCACGCTCCCGCCGTCGAGATGTATGCGCGACACGTCCTCGATGCGCAAGAGTCGCGAGCGCGACGTGTCTTCGCGCATCAGATGCTTGAAGCCGTCCTCGACGCCTATGACGCGGAAGCCGACGTTGACGGCCTCGATGGTGGCCGCCGAGATGACGGCGTTGATGCCGGGGGCGGGGCCGCCGCCCACGAGTATCGCCAGCACTCCTCTGTCTTCGGACACTAATCCCCCGCGCCTCCGGCCGTCGTCCGCCGCCAAGTCTTTCGAGTTTTAAGCTTCGCCGGATTTTAGCGGACGCGCGCGCGCGCGCACAAACGCGCCGGGGCGCGGCGTCGAAAGATAGAGGTTGAACGCGCGCGGCTCTCTGGTACAATCGCGTCCCTCGCGTAGCCGAAGCCACGGCCTTGAACAAACCTCCACCCGTCGGCGGCCGCCGCGCACGGCACAGCGCGCGCGCCGCGACCCTTAACTTCAGGAGAACACCGAGATGGTCACAGACGACGAGCTGCGGCAAATCATGCCCAACCTCAAGTCGGACAAGCGCGCACTCTACCTGCCGCATCTACAGGCGGCGATGGCCGAGTTCACCATCACGACCATGCTGCGCGAGGCCGCCTTCCTCGCGCAGGTCGCGCACGAGTCGGCCGAGTTCCGCTTCATGGAAGAGATTTGGGGGCCGACCTCGGCGCAGCGACGCTACGAGCCGGTCACGAACTTGTCGAAGAACCTCGGCAACACGCAGCCCGGCGACGGCAAGCGTTTCAAGGGTCGCGGCCCCATCCAGTTGACGGGCCGCGCCAACTACAAACGCTTCGGCGACCTGCTGGGCGTTGACCTCATCGCCAACCCCGCGCTCGCCGCCACCCCCGAAGTCGCCTTCCGCATCGCCGCGCTCTACTGGCAGTCGCGCGGCCTCAACCAACTGGCCGACGCGCAGAACTTCCGCGAGATTACGCGGCGCATCAACGGCGGCTTCAACGGACTCGCCGACCGTGAGAAGTACTACGCGCGCGCCAAGCGCGTCCTGAGCAGCGGCGACGCCGCGCCCGCGCAACCCGCAGCGCCGACGCCTCCTCCGCCTCTTCCGCCTCCGCCCGCGCCTCCGGGCGGCGCGCCCGTGCCGCCTCCGGCCGGGGCGTCCGCGCCGAAGTCGGCCGCCGGGCGGCCCTCGTTCGCGCCTCCGCCGCCGACCCCGAAGTCAGTCCCCAAGAACCTCTCGCGCGGCATCATGCCGGGCGACCCTTCGACGGCGAGGCTTCTGGGCGAAGGAGGCGGCGCGGCGAAGAAGTCGTCCGCGAAGTCTTCCAAGAAGAGCGCGAAGAAGACGGCGGCGAAGAAGTCCGCGAAGAAGAGCGCGAAGAAGTCTTCTAAGAAGACGGGCGCGAAGAAGAGCGCCAAGAAGAGCGGCGCGAAGAGGACGGCCGCGAAGAAGTCGTCCTCCGAGAAGTCTTCCGCGAAGAAGGGCGCGGGAAAGAAGGGCGGGAAGAAGGGCGGCGGCTCGAAGAAGCGGCGCACGAGGCGGAAGGTTTCGCTCGTCAGAGGCTTCAAGTGAGTTTCACGCGCGGGGGATTCTCGCGCGGCCGTCGGTTTTGCGAAAGCCGCCCGCGTCTTGAAATCGCGGGCGGTTGGTTGTAGCCTAACCTCACCGCCGACCCCCCGCAGTTTTATCAACCCGTGACGAAGGAGGGATATCTCCGTATGCCTGAAGTTGGAGACGCGGCCCCGGACTTCGAGTTGAAGAGCCACCTTGAGCAAGACAAGAAGGTGCGCCTCTCGGACTTCCGAGGCCAAAAGAACGTCGTCATCGCCTTCTACCCGCTCGCGTGGACGCCGGTCTGAACCGCCCAGATGCCCGCGTATGAGGCCGACCTCGAACGCTTCAAGGGCTACGATGCTCACGTGCTGGGCATAAGTGTTGACAGCGTCCCGTGCAACGCCGCTTGGGCCAAATCGCTCGGCGGACTTTCTTACGACCTTCTGAGCGACTTCCACCCGAAGGGCGAAGTCGCCAAAGCCTACGGCGCGTGGCGCGAAGCCGACGGCATCAGTGAGCGCGCGCTCTTCATCGTTGACAAGGAGGGCCGACTCGCCTACGTCGACATCCACGACATCGGCGACCAGCCCGACAACGAAGACCTGCTCGACGTGCTCAGAAAACTCTGAAAGAAAGCTGTCAGCAATCAGCGGTCAGCTTTCAGCTTTGAAGATTACTAACGAGGTGCGCCGACGAGCTGCGGCCGCCTTACTCGCGGCGACAGCCGTGAGCTAATTGCTGAAAGCTGACCGCTGAACGCTTCTCACATGTCTCTTTCCCGCAAATGCGTCCCGTTCACGCCCTTCGAGGGCGAGGTGTCGCGCGCGACGGTCGCCATCGTCTCGGCGGGCGGCGTCCACCTACGCGACCAAGAGCCTTTTAACATCGCCGACGAGTTGGGCGATTTGACTTTCCGCGTCATCCCGGCCGACGCCGACACGTCGCAGCTCATCGTCACGCACCACCACTACGACCACCGCGACGCCGACGCGGACATCAACGTCGTCTTCCCGCTCGACGCGCTGCGCGACTTGAAAGAAGAGGGCTTCGTGCGCGAGGTCGCCACGAAGCACGTCGGCTACATGGGCTACACGATGCAACTCAAGGCGATGTACGAGGGGACGGCCCCGCAGATTGCCAACGAGATTGACCGTGGGTCGCGCGCCGACGTGGTCGTCTTGACGGGCGGTTGACCGAACGTCTGCCACCGCACGGTCGTCGCGGTACAACGTGAGATAGAGATGCGCGGCATCCCGACGGTGCTCATCACCGTCAGCCCCGAAGTCTCGGCGCAGATGCGCCCGCCGCGCGCGCTCTACCCCAAAGGATTTAAAATCGGCAATAGCACGGGGCGGCCCGGCATGCGCGAGCTACAGAAACAGGTGTTGCGCGACGCGCTCTCGCTCCTTACGGAGAACACGCGCCCCGGCGCTTTCGTCACGCGCGAGTATCCGGACTACGGCGAGCAGTACGACCCGCCGAGCGTCAAGAGCGGTAAGAGCCGTGAATCGTGAATCGTCAATCGTGAATCGAGTTTGACAGCCTCTCAACTTGGATTGCTACTCGCAAGGTCGAGCGCCCGTCAACCCATACACTATTGACGATTCACGATTTACTATTTACGAAGAGATGATTAGAACAATCGGGATTGTGACCGGCGGGGGCGACGCGCCGGGTTTGAACGCGGTGATTCGCGCGGCGGTGAAGACGGCCGTCGGCGAGTACGGCTGGCGCGTCATGGGCGTCGAGGACAGCTTCGAGGGCTTGCTCGGCGAGCCGAAGGTGCGCGAACTAAAGCCCGCCGACGTGCGCGGACTTCTGCCGCGCGGCGGGACGATTTTGGGCACGCGCAATCGCGGGCGCTTCGTCGAGCGCGGCGAGGGCGGCGCGACCACGCGCCCCGACGCCATCTACCGAGAGGCGCTGACGACTCTGGAGCGGCTCGGCGTCGACGGACTCATCGTCGTCGGCGGCGAGGGCACGCTCGGCATCGCCGAGGAGTTCAGCCGTCGCGGCTTCCCCGTCGTCGGCGTGCCGAAGACGATTGACAACGACTTGGCCTCGACCGAGCTGACCTTCGGCTTCTGCACCGCGCTCGACATCGCGACCGAGGCGCTCGACCGCCTGCACACCACGGCCGAGTCGCACGACCGCGTGATGATTCTCGAAGTGATGGGACGGCACACGGGCTGGATTGCGCTTCACTCGGGCGTGTCGGGCGGGGCCGACGTGATTCTCATCCCCGAAATCCCTTTCACGATGGAGAAGGTCATCGAGAAGGTCTACGAGCGCGAGCGTTGCGACTCGCAGTTCAGCATCATCGTCGTCGCGGAGGGCGCGCGCGAGGTCGAGGGGCGCGAGATTTATCAGGACATGGGCGACCGCCACGGCGCGCCGCGTCTGGGCGGTATCGGCCCGCTCTGCGCGCGCGAGATAGGCGAGGCGACGGGCAAGGAGGCGCGCTGCGTCGTGCTCGGACACTTGCAGCGGGGGGGCAGCCCCAACGCCTTCGACCGGATGCTCGCGACCAACTTCGGGTCGGCCGCCGTCCGCGCGCTCCAACTCGGCAAGCGCGGCGTGATGGTCGCGTTGCAGGCGGCGAACATCGTCACCGTGCCGCTCTCCGAGGCCGTCGCGAACGTCAAGACCGTCGCCACCGACAGCCAGCTCGTCCGCACCGCGCGCGACGTCGGCATCTCGTTCGGCGCGCCCGACGAGGACAAGTATCACCGCTACGAAGCCTGTTAGCTGCGGCGGGATTAGCCACTGAGACACAGAGACACTGAGGAAAGACAAACGGTCAAACATTAAGAGGGAGAGTTGAACCGTTCAACTCTCCCTCTCAGACTTCCCTTCTTCTTTCCTTGTTCTTCTCCGTGTCTCTGTGCCTCCGTGGCAAAACCTTTTAGACCACCATGCAGAACTCTTCGAGGAATTCGAGGTCGAGTTCCTGCTGCGGCTCGGTCTCGGCGTGCGTGCTGAGGTATTCAAAGAGGCGGCCGACGACGATGGGGTCGAACTGCGTGCCCGCGCCTTGTCTGAGTCGCTCGATGGCGACGGCCTGCGGCAGACGCGCGCGGTAGGGACGGTCGCTCGTCATCGCGTCGTAGGCGTCGACGACCGAGATGATGCGCGCGCCCAAGGGTATTTCCTCGCCCGAGAGTCCGGTCGGGTAGCCCGCGCCGTTCCACCACTCGTGGTGATACATGACCATCGCGCGCACCCTGTCCATGTGCGGGACTCCCGCGAGAGCCTGCTCGCCGTGGTTGACGTGGCGGCGGATGACGGCCGTCTCCTCGGCCGTCAAGCATTCGGGCTTGCAGAGCACGCTCTCGGGGACGACGATTTTTCCGATGTCGTGGAGGAGCGCGCCGAGCTTGACGTTCATCGCCTCCTCTTCCGTCAGCCCGCATTGCAGCGCGAGCCCCTCGGCCAAACGCGCGACCGCCTGCGAGTGCTGCCCAGTGTAGCTGTCCTTAGCGAAGAGCAGGCCGACCAAGGTCTTGACGGTGGCGACGAACGCGCGGCGCGCCTCCATCTCTAGCAGGCGGTTGCGCTCGCGGATTTGGCTCAGGACGAGCACGTTGTCGATGATGTTGAGCAGCTCGCGGTAGCCGAACGGCTTGTGCAGATAGGCGGAGAGGCCCATCTCCATCAGCTCGCGCTGCTCGGCGTCGTTGTTGGTGCGCGCCGTCAGCATGATGACCGGCGTGTGACGCAGGCGCGCGTCCGGCGATTGGAGCAACTCCTGAAAGACCTCTTTGCCGCTCAGGTCGGGCATCATGTAGTCGAGCAGGATGATGTCCGGGCGCGAGGTGCGCGCGAGGCTCAGACCCTCGCGGCCGTCGAGCGCGCCGAGGAAACGATAGCCGGCCCGCTCCAAAGTCATGCGGCCGAGGCGGAGCAGCGAGGGGTCGTCGTCCACGAAGAGGACGAGTTTTCTCTTCTCGTCTGTTTGCTTGAGCATGGCGTGTGCGCCGCGCCTCCTGACACGGCCGGCGGGAGCGGTGTCGGGGCGGAAGGCCCTCCTACGGAAAATTGAGAAACGGCGGCGAGGCTTGCTCTTAAAGCAAAGACACGCGAATCATAGGGAGTGCTCTTGGGAGAGTGTGAGTTCGCGGGCGGCTTCGGCGGTCTTTACTTAAGCGGGCAGAGAAACGATATTTTGCAATCGTAGCTTAATAACACCTTAACCGGAGACGCCAAACGAGAGTATAGTCTAGACTAATCTTTATCATCATTGCAATTTCGTTGCATTTCGAC
>DASUNL010000252.1:0-4814 GCA_036277175.1 Pyrinomonadaceae bacterium
TGATGCGCGACTTGTTCTCGTCGTAGAAACGCTGCGCCTCGGCCTCAGTGACGACGGGCACTTTCGCCTTCACCTCCGACTGGAAGAGGGCGTCGGTCGTGACCTTGCGCTTCTGCGCCTCCTGTTCGAGGAGCATGTCGTTGATGCGCGTGTCGATGGCGTTCTTGCGCAGCATGTAGGCCTGCTCCTGCGTCTGGTAGACGAGCGGGCGCAGCGCGTCCTCGATGTCGCCCGAGGTTATCTTCTCGCCGTTGACGGTCGCGAGGACGCGCGCGCGTTCGGCCGGCGTGGCGGGCGGCGTCACCTCGCGCGCGAGCACCTGCACCTGCGAGGCGGCGCGCAGACGCTCGGAGAACTTCTGCGCCGCGTCCTGCTCCTTCTGGTAGCGCAGGTACTCGACGACGTCGCCGCGCACCTCCTCGAACGCGATGGCGCGGCCGGCCCCCGCCTCAAGCCGCGCCTTGTTCTGGTCGTAGAAGGCGCGCACCTCGGCGTCGGTCGGCGCGACGGTCTTGGCGACGACCTCGGTCTGAAGCAGCTTCGACGCCGTCGTGCCGCGCTTCTTCGCCTCGGCTTCGAGGAGCTTCGAGTTGATTTGAACGTCAAGCTCGCGCTTGCGCGCATCGATGACCTGTTGCTGATATGAGCGCACGCGATCTTGCACGGCCGCGCTCAGGTCGGCGCGCGTAATCTTCACGCCGTTGACGACCGCCAGAACGTCGGGCAGCGGCTGCTGCGACTCGCACCCGCATGCCTGAGCCACGGGGTCAGGCGCGCCGGACCCGAGCTTTATAGCCGTCGAGTGCGGTACGTAGGGCGTCGGGGTCGGGCGCGCGGGCGCGGGCCGCGTCGCCTGTCTGCCCGCCCCTCGCGCCGGCGCAGGACGTCGCCCGCCCTGCGTCTGCGCGGCCGCAGGCGTCAGGGCGCAGAGCGCGATGAGAACAACTGTCAGTGTCCTTTTCATTAATTCCTCCGGTACAGCTTTCGTTAACGGCTTCGCTTTACGACTAGCTTCGACTTACTGATTTTAACCTCGCGACTCCGGTTCTCTTCAAAGGTGCGCACACGCTGCGTCACTCACTTGTTCGTCTCCGCTTTGTCGTCGGCGACGCCGCGGACGACGCTCACGAGTTCTTCCGTCCTCCCCAGCCCTAGAGCCTTTTTCCAAAGCCCCGTCCGCTCGTTGCCGATGACGAGGATGGTCGTGTGCTCTTCGCGCTTCTTGACGTACTGGCCGAGCTTGTAGAGCGCCCAGTCGACGTCCTTCTTCTCGCCCGTGAGAAATATCCAGCCGGGCCGCGCGTTAAATTTGGCGGCGTACTCTTTAAGGCGCGGGGGCGTGTCGGTCGCCGGGTCGACCGTTATCGAGACGAGGAACACGTCGCGGCCCAAGCGGTCGCCGAGCGCCTCCTGAATCTTCTCCATGTTGCGGTTCATCGGCGGGCACGTCGAAGTGCAAGTCGTGTAGAAGGTGTTGATGACGACCGTCTTGCCCTTGAGCACGTCGGTGTAGAAGCGGCGACGCTCGCCGTTCTGGTCGAGCAGTTCGACGTCCGTGAAATACTTGGCCGCCGCCGAAGGCTCTTCCTTCTTCGCGGCGGGCGTCGGCGTCGGCGTCTGCGCGCGGGCGAAGGCCGGGGCGGCGAGCAGGAGGGCGAAGATGGGGAAGATACGAATCGAGCGTGCCGTCATGCGTCTCCAGATGATTTAAAGTCCGGCGGGAGTTGCCGTCCGAAGCTTCTCTCCAAACGACGTTTAGAGAGAGCGCGCGGCGCGGAAGGTTGTTCGCGCCGCGCGTCGGATTGTAGCACCGGCGAGACGTTTTCGCCCGCCCGCCGCCCGTCGCATAGAGAGGCGCGGGCCGGTTCGTTCTTGCGCCGCTCGGCATGTTGGCGTTAGCATTCGGTCAAAGCTCAAACAACTCGACGAGAGGATTTTCCGGCGACGCCTTCCAAGCGATGCAGAACACTCCGAGCGCAAGCTACAGCCTGACGCTGCGCGTGAAACTTTCGAGCCGCGCCGGCACGCTCGGCGAGCTGACGACGGCCATCGGGCGCGCGGGCGGCGACATCGGCGCAATCGACATCGTCTCGGCGGGCCGCGACGCGGTCGTGCGCGACGTGACGGTCAACGCCTCGTCGTCAGAGCACGGCGCGCAGATCATCGAGGCGGCGCGCGACGTGGACGGCGTCGAGGTCGTCAACGTCTCCGACCGGACGTTTCTGCTGCACCTCGGCGGTAAGATTGAGGTCACGTCGAAGTCGCCCCTGAAGACGCGCGCCGATTTGTCGATGGCCTACACGCCGGGCGTGGCGCGCGTCTGCGAGGCGATTCAACGCGACCCCGAGAAGGCGTTTACGTTGACCATCAAGAAGAACATGGTGGCGGTGGTGACGGACGGGACGGCCGTGCTGGGACTGGGCGACATCGGCCCGGCCGCCGCGCTCCCGGTGATGGAGGGCAAGGCGCAGCTCTTCAAAGAGTTCGCGGGCGTGGACGCCTTCCCCGTCTGCCTCTCGACGAAAGACCCGGCCGAGATCGTGCAGACGGTCAAAAACATTTCGGTCGCGTTCGGCGGCATCAACCTCGAAGACATCTCCGCGCCGCGCTGCTTCGAGATTGAGGAGCGTCTGCAAGAAGAGCTGGACATCCCCGTCTTTCACGACGACCAGCACGGGACGGCCGTCGTCGTTCTGGCGGCGCTCATCAACGCTTTGAAAATCGTCGGCAAGCGGATGGAGGATATAAAGGTCGTCGTCAACGGCGTCGGCGCGGCGGGCGTGGCGTGCTCGAAGATTGTGATGGCGGCGGGCGTGCGCAACATCATCGGGTGCGACAGAGAGGGCGCGCTCTACAAGGGGCGGCGCGAGCACATGAACTGGGTCAAGGAGTGGTTCGCGGAGAACACGAACCCGGACGCGGAGCGCGGGACTATCCGCGACGTGATACGCGGCGCGGACGTGTTCTTCGGGTTGTCGGCTCCGGGCGTCATCACGGTCGAGGACTTGAAGCGGATGGCCGAGCGTCCCATCGTGTTCGCGATGGCGAACCCGACGCCGGAGATTATGCCGGAGGAGGCGGCCGAGCACGTCGCGGTGATGGCGACGGGGAGGTCTGACTACCCGAACCAGATTAACAACGTGCTCTGCTTCCCCGGCATCTTCAAGGGCGCGCTGGCGTGTCGCGCGACGCGCATCAACGAGGAGATGAAGCTCGCCGCCGCGCACGCCATCGCGGGCATCATCACGGAGGACGAGCTGCACCCCGAGTACATCATCCCCTCGGTCTTCGACAAGCGCGTGGCCGAAGCCGTCTCGCGCGAGGTCGAGGAGGCCGCCTACCAGACTGGCGTCGCGCGCCGCGAGCGCACGTCGCTCGACACGCCGATGTGACGCGGGCGCAACTGAACGGTTGCAGCCCCGCAAGGGGCAGACGGAAATTAGCCGGGGGCAAGCGAACGGAGTGAGCGCCGCCCCCGGTCAGCGACCATCAATAAACGATTAGACCCCGGAGGGGTCGCGGAATGCGTCGAACGTTTCCGCGACCCCTCCGGGGTCTATCTGTTTTTTAATCCGTCTGTTCCGGGGGCGGCGTGCTGCGCACTTGCCCCCGGCTACTTTCCGTTCGCCCCTGCGGGGCTACAAGCCCCCGGCTAATATCTCCGCGCCTTCGGGGCTTCGTCGCTAGACGTTGAGAAGCTCCTGCTCCTTCGTCCGCGCCAGCTCATCGATGCGGCCGACGTGAGTGTTCGTCATCTTCTGCACCTCTTCGAGCGCGTCGCGCTCGGCGTCCTCGGAGATGGCCTTCTCCTTGAGCATGCGCTTGAGGCGGTCGTTGGCGTCGCGGCGGACGTTGCGCACCGCCGTCCGGTGCTCCTCGGCAATCTCGTGAACCTGCTTGGCGAGCTGCCGCCGACGCTCTTCGGTCAGGGGCGGGACGGGGACGCGCACCATCTTGCCGTCGTTCGTCGGGTTAAGGCCGAGGTCGGCCGAGCGGATGGCCTTCTCGATGGCGAGGAGCTGCGTCTGATCCCACGGCTGGACTGTGAGCATCGTCGGCTCGGGCGCGTGTACCGAGGCCATCTGGCTCAGGGGCGTCGGCGTGCCGTAGTAGTCGACCGTGACGGGGTCGAGCAGGCTCACGGTCGCGCGCCCCGTCCGGACGGTCGAAAGCTTCTTGCGCAAGTCCTCGACGGCCGCCTCCATGCGCGGCCGGGTCTCCTTGATGACATCCTTTTCGCTCATAGCCTCTCCGTGAATCGTGAATCGTGAATCGTATTTGAAATGTCAGCTTGAAAGATTACCTCTCAACTCGTCTAACGCTCAAGCACTATTGACGATTCACGATTCACGATTCATGGCTTTTCGTTGCAGACGCGCGTGCCGACGCCCGTCTCGCCCATCACGACGCGCATGATGTTGCCGGGGGTGCGCATGTTGAAGACGATGATGGGCAGGTCGTTGTCCATGCAGAGCGAGATGGCCGAGGCGTCCATCACCTTGAGCTGCTTCTCCAAGACTTCCTGATAGGTGATGCAGTCGAAGCGCGTGGCCTGTGGGTCTTTGACGGGGTCGGCCGAGTACACCCCCTCGACCTTCGTCGCCTTCAGGATCACGTCGGCCTTGATTTCGAGCGCGCGCAGGGCGGCGGCCGACTACATCGGCATGCTGGCGACCGTCATGAACTCGGTCGTGTTGCAGGACGCGCTGGAGAAGACGGGCGTCGATACGCGCGTGCTCTCGGCCATCAACATCCCGCAGGTGGCCGAGCCGTTCATCCGCCGCCGCGCCGTCCGCCACCTTGAGAAGGGGCGC
>DASUNL010000253.1:0-6056 GCA_036277175.1 Pyrinomonadaceae bacterium
GGACACACTCTCGATTATCCCCGCCCTCACCTTCGGCTTCGTGCTGGGCCTCAAACACGCGGTCGAGGCCGACCACCTCGCCGCCGTCTCGGCCATCGTCAGCGAGCGCAAGAGCCTTCTGGGTTCTGCGTTGGTCGGGGGCTTGTGGGGCGTCGGCCACACGGTCTCGCTCGTCGCGGTCGGCGCGTGCGTCGTGCTGCTGGGCATCAGGCTCGACGGGCGCGCGGCGACGCTGCTCGAATTCTGCGTCGGGCTGATGCTCGTCGCGCTCGGCGCGGACGCCCTGCGCAAGCTCGCGCGCGGCGGCCGCATACACCTGCACGCGCACCGTCACGGCGGGCGCGAGCACGTCCACCCGCACCTGCACGCCGGCGCGCGCGACGAAGACTCTCGACACGAAGGCCACGCGCACGAAGACTCAGCGCACGAAGGCGGCGCGCATAAAAAAGTCGGGCACGACGAAGACGCGCACGACGAAGACGCCGCGCCGACGCACCACGGGCTGCGACTCGACGCGCGGACGCTCGCCGTCGGCATGCTGCACGGGCTGGCCGGTTCGGCCACGTTGATGCTGCTCGTCCTCTCGAAAGTCGAGTCGCCCTTCGCCGCGCTGCTCTTCATCGCGGTCTTCGGCGTGGGCTCCATCGGCGGGATGATGTTGATGAGCGCGCTCGTCGGGTTGCCGCTTCACTTGACGGCCTCGCGCTTCAACCGCGCCAACGTGGCGCTGCGCGGCGCGGCCGGACTCTTCAGCGTCGCCTTCGGGCTCGCGATGGTCTACGAGATAGGCTTCGCCGGAAACCTCTTCCGCTAAAACTCGCGCGCGTGAAACTCGTCGGCCCGCCCGTCGCTTTCTCGCCCGCCCTCGTCGCGCGTCGCTTTACTGAGTGACGATTGTCCCCATCCTCACGACCTCGAAGTCCGAGCCTCTGACCGTGCGCAGCGTGCGGAGAACGTCGTCGTCCCAGCGCGGGTCGGGCGCGCCGCTGACGTACCAGTCGCTCCCGTTGTCGGCGAGAATCATTCCGTACTTCTTCATAGCGCGGAGAATCACCTGCACGTGCGGCGGGTATCCCGAAATGTCGAACGAGGCTTTGAGCCGCACGCGCATCCCCATCGGCGGGAGGTTGGGGCTCGTGTCGCTGCTCGCGAAGTGTCGCGCCGGGTGGACGTAAGCCCGGCGTGTCCGACGCGCCGTGAATCGCAGCGCGTGTCGAATCTCTTTTACCTCCTCGACCTCGTCGTAGCGCACGAGGCCGGGGAAGACTGGCAGTCCCGCCGCGTCGGCCGAAGTCCAGCCGGCGGGCCGGAGCGCGTTCGAGTTTAAATCGAAGACCGCGCCGCTCGCCGCGCGCCAGCCCGTGCCGCCCGACTCGGGGAAGGCATAAAACAGCTCGTAGAGTTTCCAGTTGTCGCGGTCGATGACGATGACGTGGCGGTCGCCCGTCCCTTGCGGGCCGCCTTCGACGGGCGCGTTCGCCGGGACGGGATAAGGGCCGGGGTCGCTCTCGTCGCCGTAGTCCGTGAAGGTGATTTGCACACGCGCTTGCGCGCCCGAGACGACGACGTAAGGGATGCCGTTCGGCGCGCCGTTCCAAGTCGTGCCGAAGTCCGGGTGAAGCCCCGTGTCCGCGCCGATGCTGGCGATGAGGTTGGCGGAGTTCGGGTCGACGGGCGCGGCCGAGATGTCTTGATTCCAAGCGTTGTCGGACGGGAAGGGAAGACGGCCGTGAAGGCTCGCGCCCGCGCCGAGGTCGGGCCGCGCCTCTGCTCCGAGACTTATGCGAACGCGGTTGCTCGCCACGCCGCGCACGCTGATGCCGACCAGCAGGTCGCCCGACACGCCCGCCAAGCTGTCGCCGAGTCGCACGACGACCGAGCACATCCAGTCGAACCCCGGCACTCTGTCCACGCGCTCGACCGACAGTTGATGACGACCACCGTCCGCGTCCTCCGCGTCGGCCGAGACGACCGACAGGCTCTCGCCGGGTAGTAGTTCGACGCCCCGCGCAAAGAGCATGACGCGCGTGCGCGCGTCCGCGCCGAAGTTGATGGGTTGGCTGAAGGGGAACGGCTCGCGCAGTCGCGTCACCGGCTCAAGCGCGACGGCCCGCTCCGTCCCTTCGACGGCGACGAGGACGGGCGCGGCCTGCGTCTGCGCGCGAACAACGCCCGACGCCGAGTGATGCACGACGGCACACGACGCGAGACACACCAACACCGCCACAGACAGACGTAGCATGTTCGGATAACCTCTTCGGTTTCAAATGTGGGGCGTTGAGTTCGGGGGCTTGAGTGCGCGTGAGGCGTACCTGACTGCGAGAAAAATTTTACCCCAGCGCGGCGCGGCTCGACAAGGCCGAGCTTAGCGGGCGCGTCGTCGAAACGGCAGCATCCGGTCGGCGAGCGCGACGGCCATCACCCAGACGAGCGCCGCCGCGTAGCCCGCCAAAACGTCGCTCGGGTAGTGGACGCCCAAGTAGACGCGCGAGAGGCCGATGAGCGCGACGAGGAGCGCGGCCGCCCCCCACACGAGCGCGCTCACGCCGACGCGCTTGAGTCGCGCGGCGACGACGGCCGCCAGCACGCCGTAGAAGCAGAACGAGAGCAGCGCGTGCCCGCTCGGGAAGCTGTAGGATTCAGGGATGGGCGTGTCGAAGAAGGGCGCGGGCCGCTCGCGTTGGAAGAACTGTTTGAGAAAGAAGTTGAGTAGCGCCGCCCCGGCCATCGTCACAAGGAAGGCGACGGCCGCGCGCCGCCAGCGCATGAGCAGGAAGATGAGCACGACGCACGCGCCCGCGCCGATTAGAAACTTGTTCGACCCGAGCCGCGTCACGCCGCGCATGAAGCCGGTGAGGGCGGGCGTGGCGACGCGGTTCGAGACGTCGAAGACCCTCTGGTCGAAGTCGTGGAGGTCGCCCTCGCGCACCTCTTCGGCCAGTCCGGCGAAGACGTAGAGGGCGAGCGCGGCGGCCGCCAACCCCGCCGACATGAGCAGCCCGAGCGCGGGGTACAAGTCAGTCCTCAGGTAACGGATTCCGGCCGTGATGAGAGGCTTGATGGCTGGACGGCGCACTGTCTGATTAGCCACGGCGTCGGGGCGCGGCGGCCCCTAGAAGACCCTTTCGAGGATTCCGTTCATCGTGCCGGGGGCGCGCCGCAACGCCCGCCGGGCGCGCTTACGCACCTCGGACGTCACCCGCTCCCCGGCCCTTACATACGACCCGAATCTGTCGCCGAGGTCGTCATCGTCGTCGTCGTAGGGCAGTGCCGCCGCCCCGGCCTCGCGCGCGCGCCGGTCGTGGTAGTCGTCTATGTAGTCGCGCATCCAGACCTGTACGCGACGCATCCCGCGACTCACGGCCTCGGCCGTGGCTGCCTCCGCCGACCAACCTTCGGCGGTGATTCGGTAGAGGGCGACGATGGTGCCCGTGCGGTCAACGCCGTCCTTGCAGTGGACGAAGACGCGCCCGCTCTCCGGCGCGGCGATGACTTCCAGCACGCGCCGCGCCCGGCCGTCTTCGGGGCGACCCCACACCGGCATCGGGACGTTGAAGTAGCGCAAGCCCAAGGCCGCGGCCTCCGCCTCGTCCGCGCGCGTGCGCTCGCCGGCCCCGCGCAGGTTGACGACCGTGTTGATGCCAAGCCCGGCCAAACGGCTCATGCCTCCCCGGCGCGGCTGCCCCCCGCGATACAGTCGCTCGCTGACTTGACTGAATCTCGGCAGCTCAGGGTACGCGGCCGCGCCTTGGCCGACGGCCGACGTGGAGAGTGCGAGCAACGCGGCGAAGGCGGCCAGCAGGATGCGCAGGAGCGGCGACGGGTACGAAGCGGGAGTGGATAAGGAGGGGCGATGCAACGTTGCCTCCTACGGTCTGCATTGCGGGCTGATGAAGTGAAGGGCTTGAGCGCGCTGGCGGCCCAAGCCCTCGAAGTGTCGCGGCCTTTGGCCGACTTTGCGCCGACTCAGTCGGCCGCCGCGTAGCCGCTCGTGTCGAAGACGATGAAGGTGAAGTCGCGCCCGCCCGAAGAGACGCGCGTGACGCCTTCGGGTTTGAGCCGGCGGTCGAACGTGCCAAGCTCGCGGAGCGCGGGCCGCGCCGCGTCGCCGTCCCACTCCCAGAGCTTGAAGTCCATCTTCTCGGCGTTCGGCCCCGCGCCCGTGATGACGCGAAACGCTCGCGCGCGCTCGTCATACTCGATGCTTCGGATGCCCGCCCCGCCGAGCGGCAGGCGAATCGCCCGCGCGCCCTCGACCTCCAAGTTGTCGGCCGCGAACGCGCCCTGCGGGTCGCGCATGCGGAGCGGGACGACGAGCGCGTGGCCTTCGACGACCGGCGAGCGCAGGCCGATGAGCAGACGACGCCCGCGCGCGTCCCACGCGATGCCCTCGACGTTGATGCCGCCGTCCTTGTACTTCGTCTGTCCCATCCCGCGAAGCTCTTCAACGTTCGCGGCGAGGAAGGGCTTGAGCCCCGCGACCGCCTCCGCGCCCTCGACCCTCTGCCCCTCGGCGTCGAAGCGGAAGCGGACGAGTCCCGCGAGGTCGCCGCCCTTGGACTTCGACTGCGAGCCGACGACGTAGAAGTGCGCGCCGTCGTAAGTGATGCCTTCGAGGTCGATGACGCTCGCGCCGAGCTTGACGGCCCGAATCGCGCCCGACTGCCCGCGCCCCTCGCCGAGCCGCATCCAGAAAATCTCGTCCTCGCGCCCGTCGTCGACGAAGAGCACGCCGTCCGTGCCCGGCACGTGCGCGACGCCCGACGCCTCGAACGTGCCGCCGTTAAAAGAAGTCATCGGTGCGGGCGTGCCGGTGGCGTGCGCGAGCATCGACGCCCCTTTGGCTTCGCGCATGACCGCCGCCACGACGCACGCGAAGAGCAGCAACATGCCGACGACCGGCAAAAGTATCTTCATCCTGTAACTCATAAACTTCACCCCTTGCCGCGCAGACCTCTCGCAAGCTTATTCAATGGGGAAGTATAGCGAAATGATGGTAAACGGACGGTAAACGCCGGAAAGGTTATGTGGACAGGCGTTTACGGGCGGGGAAGGGGAGGCGTGCGACGAAGGTCGCGCCACTCGTCGCGGAGTCGGCCAGTTCGAGTTCGCCGTCGTGGGCCTGCGCAATCCAGCGCGCGATGGCGAGTCCCAGCCCCGCGCCGCCGTCTTCGGCGCGCGAGCGCGCCTTGTCCGCGCGATAGAAACGCTCGAAGACGTGCGCGCGCGCATCGGCCGGGATGCCCGGCCCCGTGTCCGTGACCGAGAGCAGATACTCGTCCGCTTTGACAGACAGACCTAGACGGACGACGCCGCCCGACGGCGTGAACTTGACGGCGTTGTCGACGAGATTCAGAAGCATCTGGCGCAGGAGGTCTTCGTCGCCGTGAAAGGCGGCCTCCGTCATGCTCATCAATTCGACCCGCACGTTCTTGCCCGACGCGAGCATCTCGCCGACCCGCGCCACTTCCGCGAGCAGGTCGTTGAGATAAAGCGTCTGCTTGCGCAAGGGGTAGCGGCCGGCGTCGGCGCGCGCGAGCGTGAACATGTCCTGCACGATGCGCGAGAGACGCCGCGTCTGCTCGGCCATCATCTGCAAAGCCTCTCGATACTCCTCCTCGTCGCGGTGCTCCTTCTTCAAAGTCACGCCGGCCGCCGTGCTCATCACCGACAGGGGCGTGCGCAACTCGTGCGAGGCGTCGGCCATGAAGCGGCGCTGCTCGTCGAAGGCCGCGTCGAGGCGCACGAGCAACTCGTTGAAAGTCGTGGCGAGCTGGCCCAACTCGTCGCGCGGGTTGGCGACGGGCAGTTGACGGTCGAGACTGCCCGCGCCTATCTGCCGCGCGCTGCGCGCCATCGCGGCCACGGGCGCGAGTCCCTGACGCGCGAGGAACCAGCCGCCGAGTCCGGCCAAGAGGAGCGCGGCGGGCGTCGCGAAGTAGAGTATCTCGCGCAGAGACTCAAGCTCGTCCTCGACCGCCTTGAGCGGCTGGCTGGCGAGGATGATAAAGGGCGTCTCCGTCGGAGGTATCCGCACTCGACGCACCGCGAGGCGG
>DASUNL010000254.1:0-45452 GCA_036277175.1 Pyrinomonadaceae bacterium
GCACACTTCGCCGACTTGCTCAAACTCGACGCGCCGCGCGCCGCGTTGCGCGCGGGGGCGGCGGAGCGGGTTTCGGGCGCGAGTCTATGAGAATCCTATTCTTCATGCCGCTCGCGATTCGCACCGGCTCGGAGGTGGCGCTCTTCAATCTCATCTGCCACGCGGCGCGCGCGGGGCGCTGGCAGTTGGGCGTCGTCTGCCCCGAAGAGGGCGAGCTTTTGAAGGAGCTTCCGCCGCAGGTGCGCGTCTTCGTCTACCGTCAGTGGAGCGTGCTGCGCAGGGCTTACGCGGGCGCGCGTCGGCGGCTCGGCGGGCAGGGCGAGAATCGTTTCTTCTCGGCCGTCCACGCGGAGTTTCGGCCCGACCTCTGGTACGTCAACACCATCGTCCAGCCGGACGTGCTGCGTCAGGCCGAACGACACGGCGTCCCCTCTGTGCTACACACGCACGAGCTTGAGCAGATACTCGACCGCCTGCCCGAGTCGGCGGCCGAAACTCTGGTGCGCGCGCCTCGCCTCGTCGTCGCCTGCTCGGAGACGGCGCGGAGGGTTTTCAAAGTGCTCGGTCGCAGCGAAGCCATCGAGGTCGTCTACGAGACGATTGACCCGGCGAGAATCATTTGGAGCGAGGAGGCTTCGCGCGAGGTGCGACGCGCGCTCGGCATCGGCGAAGAGACTTTCGTCTGGGCGATGACGGGCACGCTCGACCCGAACAAGAACCCCGCGCGCTTCGTCGAGGTCGCGGCCGAGATGACGCGCGCCGGGTTGGACGTGCACTTCCTCTGGGTCGGGCGCGGCGGGAGCGCCTACGCCGCATACGCGAGCGAGCGTGCGCGCTCGCTCGGCGTCGACGGGCGTGTCAGCTTCGTCGGCGAGCGCACCCGCGACTACTACGATTATTTGAACGCGGCCGATGGACTCTGCGTCACCTCTTTCAAGGAGTCGTTTTCCATCGTCGCGGCCGAGGCCGCGCATCTGGGCAAACCCATCGTCTCTTTCGACTGCGGCGGCGTCTCGGAGATAGTGCGCGAAGGGATGGGCGCGGTCGTGCGCTCATGGAACAACTCGGACTTGACGGCCGCGATGGCGCGCGTCATGCGCGGAGAGGCGGGCTTCGACGCGCGCACGGCACGCGAGCGCGTCCGCGAGTTCTACGTCGAGACTCAAGGGGCGCGCTGGGAGGAGTTCGTCGAGCAGTACTTCGCGCGTCGCGGCGCGTCGGCGGAGACGAGCGGGTGATGGTCGAAGCGAAGGGATGATAGTTTAGTCGAGGCGATGATAGTCGAGGCGAGGCGATGATAGTTAAAGAGACGAGCTTGCGCGGGGCGTTTCTCATCGAGGCGGAGCCGCGCGAGGACGAACGCGGCTCTTTCGAGCAGGTCTGGACGCGCGAAGAACTCGAAGCGCACGGGATGGAGGGCGGCTTCGTCCAGTGCAACCTCTCGCGCAGCCGTCGGCGCGGGACTCTGCGCGGGCTGCATTATCAAGTCGGCCCGCACGCGCAGGCGAAGCTCGTCCGCTGCACCGCCGGGAGAATCTTCGACGTGGGCGTAGACCTCCGCGCCGACTCCCCGACCTTCCGGCGCTGGGTGGGCTTCGAGCTTTCGGCCTCGAACCGTCGCATGCTCTACCTGCCGGTCGGCTTCGCGCACGGCTTCCAGACCCTCGAAGACGACTCGGAAGTGCTCTACATGGTGACGGGCCGCTACGACCGCGACAACGAGAGGGGCGTGCGCTGGAACGACCCCGCGTTCGGCATCGAGTGGCCCGCAGCCGACGAGCGCATCATCAACGCGCGCGACGCCGCGTACACGCTCCTCGACGCCGAAGACTAAAAACCGAAGCGAGGCCGATTGAAGGCAGAGACCGACAACGCGGAGGCGAAGAAGACGACGGCGGCCGTCGTCGTCCCCGTCTACCGTGAGACGTTGACGGCCGACGAAGAACTGTCGCGCCGCCACCTCGAACACCATCTCGGCGCGCACGACAAGTTCCTCGCCGCGCCCGAACGCCTCTCGCTGACTCTGCCCGGCTACCACGTCGCCAAGTTCGCCGACGAGTTCTTTCACAGCACCGTCACCTACTCGGCCCTGCTCCTCTCCGAAGAGTTCTACCGCGCCTTCGCGGCCTACGAATACATCCTCATCTACCAGCTCGACGCGCTCGTCTTCTCCGACCAGCTTCGGGAATGGTGTGCGACCGGACTCGACTACGTCGGCCCGCCTTGGCTGCCGGGTGAGCCGGGCGTGGACTTCGTCACCGAGCCGACGGTCGGTAACGGCGGCTTCTCCCTGCGCCGCGTCGAGAGCTTCCTCGAAGTCCTGCGCGCGGACGGCGTCGAGCGCGAGCGCGACAAGTATTGGGAGGCGATGTACGAGGCCGCGCCCGCCGGCGAGAAACTGCGCCGCCTGCCGCGCAAAATCATGCGGCGGCTCGGTTTGTCCGTGGCCGGCGGGCGGGCTATAGTTGGCGGGTCGCGCGCGGGCGCGGCCGTCGACGCAGACCCCGGCGGGCGTTTCAACGAAGACTGCTTCTGGTCTTTCCGCGCGCGCGAGTACCGGCCCGATTTCCGCGTCGCCACGGCCGAAGAGGGCTTGCGCTTCGCCTTCGAGGTCAACCCGCGAAAGTGTTACGAGCTGGCGGGGCGGCGGATGCCCTTCGGCTGTCATGCGTGGCGACGTTACGACCCCGCGTTCTGGGAGCCTTACCTTTTAAAATGACTTCGAGTGACTTTGAATAACTCCGGCGGCTCGCCCGCGCGCCGCGCGGTGTGGCAAAATGCGCGGTTCGATTTGACCGCCGAGACATGAAGACAAACCAGATGAAGAAAGCTCTAATCACAGGCATCACGGGTCAGGACGGGTCTTACTTGGCCGAGCTACTGCTCTCGAAGGGCTACGAGGTTCACGGCATCATCCGCCGCGCCTCGACCTTCAACACCGGCCGCATCGACCACCTCTACCAAGACCCGCACATCCACGGCGTCCACCTCTTCCTCCACTACGGCGACATCGCCGACTCGACCAACCTCATCAAGCTGCTCTACCGCGTGCAGCCCGAAGAGGTCTACCACCTCGCCGCGCAATCGCACGTCCGCGTCAGCTTCGACATCCCCGAGTACACGGGCGACGTGACGGGACTCTCGACGATTCGCATCCTCGAAGCCATCCGCGAGACGGGGTTGAAGTCGAAGTTCTATCAGGCGTCGTCGAGCGAGATGTACGGCAAGGTGCGCGAAGTCCCGCAGAACGAGGAGACGCCCTTCTACCCGCGCTCGCCTTACGGCGCGGCGAAGGTCTACGCCTTCTGGGCGACGGTCAACTACCGCGAGTCTTACGACATGTTCGCCTGCAACGGCATCCTCTTCAACCACGAGTCGGAGCGCAGGGGCGAAACCTTCGTGACGCGCAAAATCACGCGCGCGGCCGCCGCCATCAAGGCGGGCCTCCAAGACAAGCTCTACCTCGGCAACCTCGAAGCAAAACGCGACTGGGGCTACGCCAAAGAGTACGTCGAGGCGATGTGGCTCATGCTCCAACAGGACGTGCCCGACGATTACGTCATCGCGACCGGCGAGACGCACACCGTCGGCGAGTTTCTCGAAGAAGCGTTCAGCCACTTGGGACTCGACTGGCGCGACTACGTCGAGATAGACCCGAAGTACTACCGCCCGGCCGAGGTCGACTTGCTCGTCGGCGACCCGTCGAAGGCGCGGCGCGTGCTGGGTTGGGAGCCGAAGGTGACGTTTAAGGAATTGGCGCGGCTGATGGTCGACGCGGACGTGGCGGCGCTCGCGGGCGGGGGCGCGTCGCGCGGAGGCGGCGGCCCGCGCGAAGTGGGCGAGGCGCTCACCTCGCGCGCGCACTAAAAGATTTCCGCGCGGACAGGCTTCCGCGCTCATCAAGTTTGCGCGCTCACAAGGTTTCATGGAACAGACACAAGGCAGGTTTCCCTTCGCGCGCGTCGTCGTCACGGGCGGCGCGGGCTTCCTCGGCCGCTTCATCGTCGAGCGTCTGCGCGCGTTCGAGGGCGTCGAAGAGGTCTTCGTCCCGCGCTCGCGCGAGTACGACTTGGTCAAAGTCGAAGACATCCGGCGTCTGCTCGCGGACGCGCGGCCCGACCTCGTCATCCACCTCGCGGCCGTCGTCGGCGGCATCGGCGCGAACCAGAAGAACCCCGGCCGCTTCTTCTACGAGAACCTGATGATGGGCACGCAGCTCATCGAAGAGTCGCGCCTCGCCGGAGTCCGTAAGTTCGTCGCGCTCGGCACGGTCTGCGCGTACCCGAAATTCACGCCGACGCCCTTCAAAGAGGACGACCTCTGGAACGGCTACCCCGAAGAGACGAACGCGCCCTACGGGCTGGCGAAGAAGATGATGCTCGTCCAGTCGCAATCCTACCGGCAGCAGTACGGCTACAACTCCATCTTCCTCCTGCCCGCGAACCTCTACGGGCCGGGCGACAACTTCGACCTCGAATCGTCGCACGTCATCCCGGCTTTGATTCGCAAGTGCGTCGAGGCGCGGCGCGCGGGGGCCGCGTTCATCGAGGCGTGGGGGACGGGCGAGGCTTCGCGCGAGTTCCTCTACGTCGAGGACTGCGCCGAGGGCGTGCTTCGCGCGGCCGCCCTCTACGACGAGAGCGATCCCGTCAACATCGGGACGGGGAGCGAGATAAAGATTCGCGACCTCGTCGAAACGATTGCGCGCCTCACGCGCTTCGAGGGTGAGATACGCTGGCAGACCGACCGCCCCGACGGCCAGCCGCGCCGACGCCTCGACACCACACGCGCCTTCGAGCGATTCGGCTTCCGCGCCCGCGTCCCGCTCGAAGAGGGCCTGCGCCGCACGATTGATTGGTACGAATCAAGTAGCCAGTAGACGGTAGAGCGACTCCGTAAACTAGTGACCTCGTTTCCCGCCCGGTCGCGTTGAGACGCGCGGCCGGGCGGCTCTCTCTGTGTTGGCGTCGCGCGCGCGAAATAGGCTAGAGTTTCACGTTTCGGGAACTTGAGTCCGGCCGCGATTTCATGTTTCGTGAAGTCGCATGCGGTCTGCGGGGGCTTTACGGAAGTTGGCTCTGCTGAAAATCTCCATCATCACGCCGTCGTTCAATCAGGCGCAGTACCTCGAAGAGACGATGCTCTCCGTCCTCGGGCAGGGGTACGAGCCGCTTGAGTACATCGTCATCGACGGCGGGAGCACGGACGCGAGCGTCGAGGTCATCAGAAAGTACGAAGACCGTCTCGCCTACTGGGTGAGCGAGCGCGACCGTGGGCAGGCGCACGCCATCAACAAGGGACTCGCGCGCGCGACCGGCGACGTCGTCGCCTACCTCAACTCCGACGACCTCTACCGCCCCGGCGCTTTTGCGGCGGTCGCCGAACACTTTCAAACACACGCGCGTTGCGAGTGGCTCTGCGGCGACACCGTCATGTTCGGCGAGGGCACGCAGGACTCCGTCGTCGTCGCGGACGTGCCGCGCACGGCCGCGCACGCGCTCTCTTGGGCCTACACCGCGCCGCAGCCCGGCATGTTCTGGCGGCGCGAGCTTTTAAGCGCGGGCTTCGACGAACGCTGGCGATACTGCTTCGACCACGAGCTGTACGTCCGTCTACTTTTGGAAGGGCACGTGTGCGAGCACTTGCCGCGCACGCTCGCCGCCTACCGTCTGCACGCGGCGAGTAAGACCGTGGCCGAGGGCGACCTCTTCGACCGCGAGTTCGACGCCATCGCCGACATCTACGAGCCGCGACTCGAAGGCGCGGGCCGTCGCTGGTGCGCGGCCACGCGACACCTGCGCCACTCCTTCGCCGCCTCGCGCGCGGGCAATCGCGCGGGCGCGGCCGCCGGCCTCGCGCGCGCCCTGCTCGTCCACCCCGAGAGCCTGATGGGCCGCCCCTTCTGGGGCTGCCTGCGGCGCGCCCTGCGCCCCGCCGAGGAACACTTAACGCGATGAGCACGGGCGAGCGTGTCGCGCCGCCTTTGCGCGTGAGCGTCGTCGTCCCCGTGCGCGACGAGGAGGCGTCGCTCGGCGCGCTCGTCGAGTCTTTGCAAAGTCAAACTTTCGCGCCCGATGAAATAGTCATCGTCGACGGAGGCTCGACCGACGCGACGGCCGCGCTCGCGCGCCGCCTCGCGGAGGAGGACGCGCGCGTGCGCTTCATCGAGGCGGGCGAGGCGACGCCGGGACGCGGGCGAAACGTCGGCACTGAGGCCGCGCGCTCCGAGTGGGTCGCTTACGTGGACGCGGGGATTCGCGTCGAGCCGACGTGGCTCGAAAGACTCGTCCGCGAGGTCGAGCGCGACCCCACGCTCGAAGTCGTCTTCGGCAACTACGAGCCGGTCGCGCGCACGCGCTTCGAGCGTCTCGCCGCGCTCGCCTACGTCGCGCCGAAGCGTCCGAGGCCCGGCGGGCAGATGCGCGGGCCGGTCGTCCCCTCTTCGCTGATGCGGCGCGAGGTGTGGCGCGCGGCCGGGGGCTTTCCCGACATGCGCGCGGCCGAAGATTTAATCTTCATCGAGCGTGTGATGGCGTTGGGGCGCGGCGTCGGCTGGTCACCGGCCGCGACCGTCTGGTGGCACGTCCAGCCGAGTTTCCGGACGACGTTCCGGCGCTTCACGCTCTACTCGCGCCACAACGTCTGGGCCGGACGCCAGAGCGACTGGCATCACGGCGTCGCGCGAAACTGCCTCGTGCAGTTGCCGTTCGTCGCGCTCGCACTACTGCACAGCGTCTATTGGCTCATCGTGCCCGTCCTCTTCACGCTGGCGCGCGTCTTGAAGACGCTCTGGGCGCGGCGCGAGGGGCGGGGCTTCGTTTGGCTCTTGAACCCCGCGCGCGTCGCGGGCGTCGGCGCAATCCTTTTGACGATTGACGCGGCGACCCTCTTCGGCTGGGCGCAGGCCACTCTGCTGCGCCGCTGGTACAGATAACTTCTCCTCAATACGGATGACTTCGCGTCGGCACAGATGACTTCTCCGCTGAGTTCAATAGGGACGCTCTACCTCTGTTACTTCGGGCTGCGCGAGCCGCTCGTGCAGACGCAGGTGCTCCCCTACTTGCGCGAGTTGGCGCGAGGCGGCGCGCGCGTCACCCTGCTGACGTTCGAGCCGTCGCTCGAAGAGAGTTGGACGCCGGAGCAAATCGCCGACGAGACGGCGCGACTCGCGCGCGACGGAGTGCGTTGGGAGCGACTCGCTTATCACAAGCGCCCGTCCGTGCCGGCGACTCTTTACGACATCGCGGCGGGCGCACGCTTCGCGGCGCGCGAGGTGCGGCGCGGGCGCGCGAACGTCCTGCACGCGCGCGCGCACGTGCCGATGGCGATGGCGCTCGTCGCGCGCACGCTCGAACGCGCGCGCGTCGTCTTCGACATACGTGGCCTGATGGCGGACGAGTACGCGGACGCGGGCGTGTGGCGCGAGGGGTCTCTGCCGTTCCGTCTCGTCAAGGCGCTCGAACGCGCGGGCGCGCGCCGCGCCGACCAGATAGTCGTGCTCACGCGCCGCATGCGCGACTTCCTCGTCTCGGAACGACTCGCCGCGCCCGAGAAGATAGAGGTCATCCCGTGCTGCGTCGACTTCGCGCGCTACGACAACGACGCGGCTGATTCGGACGACGCGGATGATTCGCCCGCGTCGCGCTTCGAGGTTGTCTACGCGGGGTCGGCCGTGGGGCTTTACTTGATTGAAGAGATGGGGCGGTTCTTCGCGGAGGTGCGTGAGCGCGAGCCGCGCGCGATGTTTCGCGTGCTGACGAAGTCGCCGGCGGAAGAAGTGTCGGCGAGGCTGCGCGCGGTGGGACTCGCGCCGGAAGATTTTTGGGTCGGGGCGGCGCGCGCCGACGAAGTGCCGAGGTTTCTCGCGCGCGCGCGCCTCGGCATCTCTTTTCGCAAGCCGACGTTTTCGCAAATCGCGGCCTCGCCGACGAAGATTCCCGAGTATTTGGCGGCGGGTCTGCCCGTCGTCAGTAACACCGGAATCGGCGACACGGACGAGCTGCTTGAGCGCGAGCGCGTCGGCGTGCTCGTCGGCGCGTTCACGAAGGACGCGCTGGCCGACGCGGCCGTGCGTGCGCTCGCGCGCGCGCGTGAGGCGGACGTGGCGGCGCGCTGTCGCTCGGCCGCGCGCATACACTTCGACCTCGGGGGCGTCGGCGGCGAGGCGTACCGCCGCGTCTACCGGCGTCTCGCCGCGAGCCTTCCGGCGTCGCGTTAGCCGGAGGGCGAAGAGTTGCGCTACACTACGCGGCGGTTTGCGCGAGTGGTCGCGTTATCACAAAAGACATGCAGACAGACGCGAGAGGAATGAAGGCCGTCATCTTGGCCGGGGGCGTCGGCAGCCGCCTGAGCGAGGAGACGGCCGCGCGCCCGAAACCGATGGTCGAGGTCGGCGGGCGGCCCGTCCTCTGGCACATCATGAAGATTTACTCCGCCCACGGCATACACGACTTCATCGTCTGCCTCGGCTACAAGGGCTACCTCATCAAGGAGTATTTCGCCAACTACTTCCTGCACATGTCGGACGTCACCTTCGACCTCGCGCAGAACCAGATGCGCGTCCATCAGAACTTCGCAGAGCCTTGGCAGGTGACGCTCGTAGATACGGGCGCGGAGACGATGACGGGCGGGCGTCTGCGTCGCGTCCGCCCCTACCTCGAAGGCGAAGAGGCTTTCTGCTTCACCTACGGCGACGGGCTGGCCGACGTCGACGTCACGGCGCTCGTCCGCTTTCACCGCGAGCAGGGCGTGCTCGCGACCGTCACGGCCGTCCAGCCTCCGGGACGTTTCGGCGCGCTCGTCCTCGAAGGCTCGCGCGTCGCGGACTTCCGCGAGAAGCCCGAAGGCGACGGGTGGATTAACGGCGGCTTCTTCGTTTTGTCGCCGCGCGTCATTGATTACATCGAGGGCGACGAGACGGTCTGGGAGCGCGCGCCGATGGAGCGGCTGGCGCGCGAGGGCGAGCTTGCGAACTACACGCACAGAGGTTTCTGGCAGCCGATGGACACGCTGCGCGACAAGAATCAGCTCGAAGAGATGTGGGCCGCCGGGCGCGCCCCTTGGAAGGTCTGGTAAGTGAACGCGAAGTTCTGGCAAGGCCGAAGAGTTTTCGTGACGGGCCACACCGGCTTCAAAGGGAGCTGGCTCTCGCTCTGGCTCGGACGCCTCGGCGCGCACGTCACGGGCTACTCGCTCGCCGAGCCGACTTCCGTCCCCGCGCTCTTCGACGTGGCGCGCGTCAGTGAAGTGATGACGTCTTCTCTCGCGGGCGACGTGCGCGACTTGGACGCGCTCGCGCGCGCCATGAGCGAGGCGCGACCCGAAGTCGTCATCCACATGGCCGCGCAGTCGCTCGTCCGGCGCTCCTACACAGACCCCGTGGGCACTTACGCGACGAACGTCTTGGGGACGGTCAACACCCTCGAAGCCGCGCGCCGGGCCGAGGGCGTGCGCGCCGTTCTGGTCGTGACGAGTGACAAGTGCTACGAGAACCGCGAGTGGGTCTGGGCCTACCGCGAAGAGGACGCGCTCGGCGGCCACGACGCCTACTCGAACAGCAAGGCGTGCGCGGAACTCGTGACGGCCGCATACCGCCGCTCGTTCTTCGACGCCGGGGCGCACGCGGGACAGCCCGCCGCGTCTTCGCCGGGGACGGCGGCCGTCGCCTCCGCTCGCGCCGGTAACGTCATCGGCGGCGGCGACTGGGCCGAAGACCGACTCCTCCCTGACATCTTCCGCGCCGCGTCCGAGGGTCGCGAAGTTCGCATACGCAACCCCGGCGCGGTGCGCCCTTGGCAGCACGTCCTCGAACCGCTCTCCGGCTACCTGCTGCTCGCGGAAAGACTGTGCGGCGAGCGTCGCGCGGAGTTCGCCGAAGGGTGGAACTTCGGGCCGCGCGAGGAGGACGCGCGCACGGTCGCGTGGGTCGTCGAGCGCATCACCGAGAAGTGGGACGGCGAGGGCGCGCCCAAGTGGGCGAGTGACGCGGACGCCGCACACCCGCACGAGGCGCGATACCTTCGGCTCGACTGCGCGAAGGCGCGCGAGCGTTTGCACTGGCGTCCGCGCTGGACAATCGAGCAGGCGCTCGACGCGACCGTCGAGTGGTATCGTGCGCACGACGCGGGCGCGGACGCGCGCCGCCTCTGCGCCGAGCAGATTGACGAATACCAGAGACTTGTAATCTAGCGGTCAGCATTCAGCGTTCAGCACTCAGCTTTTTGAGAGCGAACGAGAGCGTTGATTCTTTGGCGACAACAGACGCGGCGGCTTCGGCCGTGAGCTGAAAGCTGAATGCTGAATGCTGAACGCTTCTTTAATCCGATGAGCCTTCACCCGTGCCGCTTCTGCGGGGCCGAGCTGCGCCACACGTTCGCCGACTTGGGCGTGACGCCGCTCTCGAACTCGTACCTGACCGAAGAGCAGCTCGACCGCATGGAGCCTTTCTACCCGCTCCACGCGCGCCTGTGCGAGAAGTGTCTCCTCGTCCAACTGCCGGAGTACGAAAGCCCCGAAAACATCTTTCAGGACTACGCCTACTTTTCTTCCTACTCGGAGACGTGGGTCGCGCACGCGCGCGGCTACTGCGAAGACGTGGCGGCGCGCTTTCATTTAGGCCCTTCGAGCCACGTCGTCGAGATAGCGAGTAACGACGGCTACCTCTTACGCAACTTCGTCGAGCGCGGCGTCCCCGTCACCGGCGTCGAGCCGGCGCGAAACGTCGCCGAGGCGGCGCGCGCGCGCGGAGTCCCGACGGTCACAGACTTCTTCGGCCAAAGACTCGCGCGCGAGCTTGCGGCCGAGGGTAAACAGGCCGACCTACTGCTCGGCAACAACGTCCTCGCGCACGTCCCAGACCTCAACGACTTCGTCGCCGGCCTCAAGATTCTCCTGAAGCCCGACGGCGTCGTGACGATGGAGTTCCCGCACCTCTTGCGACTCATCGAGGGCCGCCAGTTCGACACCATCTACCACGAACACTTTTCCTACTTCTCCTTCACGACCGTTGAGCGCGTCTTCGCGGCCCACGGCCTCACGCTCTTCGACGTGGAAGAACTCGCGACGCACGGCGGCTCGCTTCGCATCTACGCGCGACACGAAGAAGATACGGGCAGGGAAGTCGGCCGCCGCGTCGAGGAACTCAAGGCGCGCGAGCAAGAGGCCGGGATGACGCGACTGGAAACCTATCTCGCGTTCGATGAGCGCGTGCGCGAGACGAAGCGCGCGCTCCTCTCGTTTCTCGTCGAGGCGAAGCGCGCGGGCAAGCGAGTCGCCGGTTATGGCGCGCCCGCCAAGGGCAACACGCTGCTCAACTACTGCGGCGTCCGCACAGACTTCATCGACTACACGGTGGATGCCAACCCGCACAAGCAGAACCGATACCTGCCGGGCACGCGCATCCCCATCCATCGTCCCGACCGCCTGCGCGAGACGCGCCCCGACTACGTGCTCGTGCTGCCTTGGAATCTCCTCGAAGAGATTACGCGGCAGGTCGCATACGTGCGCGAGTGGGGCGGGCGTTTCGTCGTGCCCGTGCCCGAAGCGAGGGTCGTCGAGTGAAGTTTACGGAGACAACGCTCGGCGGCGCATACGTCGTCGAGGCCGAGCCGGCGGAGGACGAGCGAGGCTTCTTCGTGCGCAACTTCTGCCGTGACGAGTTCGCCGCGCTCGGACTCGACGCGCGCGTCGCGCAGACGAGCACTTCCTTCAACCGCCTGCGCGGGACTCTGCGCGGACTCCACTACCAGACCGACCCTTTCCCCGAAGCGAAGCTCGTGCGCTGCACGGCGGGCCGGGTCTTCGACGTGATAGTCGATTTGCGTCGCGCGTCCGAGACCTACGGGCGCTGGTTCGGCGTCGAGCTTTCGGCCGCCAACCGACGCTCTCTGTACGTCCCCCATCACTTCGCCCACGGCTTCCAGACGCTCACCGACGGCGCGGAGGTCTTCTACCAGATTTCCGAGTTCTACCACCCCGAGTGCGCGCGCGGCTTGCGTTGGGACGACCCCGCGCTCGGCGTCGAGTGGCCGCTCGAAGTCTCCATCATCTCGGAGCGCGACCGCACGTTTCCGGACTTCGCGCGATGAAGAGAGTTTTAGTCACGGGCGCGACCGGCTTCGTCGGCCGCCACACACTCGCGCCGCTCACGGCGCGCGGCTACGAAGTACACGCCGCGTCTTCGCGCGCGCGTGTGGAAGAGACGGACGCGCGCGCCGCGCGTGTTGAAGTGGAGACGACGCGCGACGTGCGCGGGGAAGAAACGACGCGCGAAGTCAGTTGGCATGCGTGCGACTTGTTGCGCAAAGGCGCGGCGGCTGAGTTGGTCGCGGAGGTTCGTCCGACGCATCTGTTGCACATGGCTTGGTACGCCGAGCCGGGGAAGTTTTGGACGGCCGACGTGAACACCGAATGGGTGCGCGCGAGCCGTGAGCTGTTCGACGAGTTCGCGCGGCGCGGAGGCGAGCGCGTCGTCGCGTCGGGGACGTGCGCCGAGTACGCTTGGGGACACGGCGAAGGAATCTGCACAGAGGGCGAGACGCCGCTTCAGCCTTCCACACTCTACGGCATGTCCAAACTCGTCGCGTACAACGCGCTCGTGTCGCGCGCGCAGTCAGGTGATTTCAGCGTCGCGTGGGGGCGCATCTTCTTCCTCTACGGGCCGCACGAACACCCCGCGCGGCTCGTCTCCTCCGTCATTCGCGCGTTGCTTCGCGGCGAGCGCGTCGCCCTCACGCACGGCCGACAGGTGCGCGACTTCCTACACGTCGAGGACGTGGCCTCGGCCTTCGTCGCGCTGCTCGACACTGAGGTGGAAGGCCCGGTCAACATCGCTTCGGGCCGCGCCGTCACGCTTCGTGATTTAATCGAACGCATCGCCGACGCGCTCGACGGCCGACAACTCGTCGATTTCGGCGCGCGGCCCGCGCCCGAGGGAGAGCCGCCCGTGCTCGTCGCCGACGTGCGAAGGCTTAGGGAGGAAGTCGGCTGGCGTCCGCGCTACGACTTGGACGAGGGGCTTCGGCGGACGATTGCGTGGTGGCGCGAGCGCGAGGGCGTCGGCGACGATGGATGACGCGCTGTCGGCCGACTCGCTCGCGGCGGCGCGTCTCATTCGCGGCGCGCGCGTTCGTGACGCGCTGAGGGTTCGTGTTAGAATCACGGCTTAATTGAGTAAGTCTTTCGTCCCTCGACGCCGCCGAGAAATTAAGCCTGACGTTTCCACACGCAATGCGAGTCGCCGCCATCGTCCCCTACCACACGCAGTTCTGCGCCGGGCAGCGTTTCCGCATCGAGCTATGGGCGCGACACCTGCGCGCGCGCGGCATCGAGGTCGAGTTCTACCCCTTCGCCAGCCCCGCTTTGACTTCCGTCCTCTACGCGCCCGGCCAACTCGCGCGCAAGGGCGCGTACATGCTCGCCTGCTACGCCGACCAACTGCGCCGCGTCTTGGCCGCGAAGGGTCGGCCCGACGCCGTCTACATCTACCGCGAGGCCGCGCTCGTCGGCCCGGCCTTCATCGAGAGTTTGGTTAGGCGCTGGCGCGTGCCGATTATTTACGACATCGACGAGCCGCTCTTCGTCCCTTACGTCAGCCCGTCGAACGGGCAGTTCAACCGTCTGAAATTCTTCTCGAAGGTCAACAAGCTCTTCGCGATGAGCGACCACGTGTTGGCCGTCAATCAGGCCATCGCCGGCCACGCCGCGCGTTACGCGCGCAAAGTCTCCGTCGTCCCGATGGCCGTCGACACCGAACGCTACGCGCCCGCGCCCGGCGGTGACGTCAATCAACAGACTCAGCCCGGCGCGCCCGCGCTTGTCGGATGGGTCGGGACGTTCACCAACCAGCCGAACCTCGAACTAGTCGCCGCGCCGCTTCGCAGACTAGGCGAGACGCACCCCGTCCGCCTGCGCGTCATCGCTGACGAGCCTCTGACGCTTGAAGGTGTCGACGTCGAGTTCATCAAGTGGTCGCTCGACGTGGAAGTGGAACGCCTGCGCGAGTGTCAGGTCGGCGTCGTGCCCGTGATGGAGAGCAAGTGGGGGCCTTGGAAATTCTTCTTCAAGCTCATCCAGTACATGAGTCTCGGGATGCCGGTCGTCGCCTCGGCCATCGGCTCGAACCTCGAAATCATTGAGGACGGCGTGAACGGCTTCCTCGCCCGAAACGATGAAGAGTGGCACGAACGACTGCGCACCTTGCTCGACGACCCGGAACTTCGCCGCTCGATGGGACGCGCCGCGCGCGCGACGGCCGTCAAGCACTTCAGCCTCGACGGTCAAATCGATTTCATCGAGCGCGTCTTCCGCGAAGCCCCCGCCCTCATCGGCGCGGGAGGGCGTGCCTAAGCGATGTCGCGACGTGTGAGCAAGCTACGTCTCTTCGCGCTGGCGCTCGTCGCCGTGCTGCCGAACTTTCTGACGCGGGCGTGTTACCGACACCTGTTCGGCTACAAGGTCGGGCGCGACGTGCGTGTCGGCTTCCTGAGCGTCATCGACGCGGGCGAGTGCGTCATCGGGGACGGCGTCCAGATAGGACACTTGAATTTAATCGTCGGCGTCGGGCGCATCGAGATGGGCGACCACGCGAAGATCGGCTACCTCAACATCGTGCGCGGGGGCGACCACGTCCGTCTCGGCCGCTACAGCGAAATCCTGCGCCTGAACGAAATCAACTCGATACCCGAACCAGACGTCGTTAACCCGGTCGAGCCGGTCTTTCACTTGGGCGACGGGAGCGTGGTGACGACGGGCCACAAGATAGATTTTACCGACCGCGTCGAGATCGGGCGGCGCACCATCTTGGGCGGGCGCAACTCGTCGCTTTGGACGCACAACCGGCAGCGGACTCGCCCCATCACCATCGGCGAGCGCGCCTACATCGGCTCGGAGATTCGCGTTGCGCCGGGAGGCGTGATACCATCGCGCACAATCGTCGGCATCGGGGCGGTCATCACCGGCCGGCTGGAAGGCGAGAACTTCCTGATCGCGGGCGTGCCCGCGAAACCCATCAAGCAACTGAGCGAAGAAGACCGCTTCCTGATCGAGTACAAGACGCGGCCCGACCTGCCCGACGACGTGTAGCCGCCCGGCCACCTCTCGGCGCGGGGCGACGGCGCGGCGCCAAAATTTAGAACTTAGATGAACGCCCTTTTAGCCGTCCTCGCGCTCGCGCTCGCCGCGGGCGTCGCCTTCGTCCTGCCGGTCGAAGGCCCGACGGCGCTCGTCTTCTGCGCGGTGCTGGCGCTCGGCGCGGGCGTCTTCGTCAACCGCGCGGGCGGCGTCGAGCGGATGTGGCTGCTGCACGTCTTCGTCGCGGGGCTTTTGGCGCGCATCGCGGTCGGGACGGCCATCAACCTCCTCCAGCTTCAGGACTTCTTCGGCGGCGACGCCATCACCTACGACGAGCTGGGCGTCGCGCTCAGCTACTCTTGGCAGAGCAACTCCTACGACCCGAACCTCGAAATCATGCTCGCGCCCTTCCTGAAGCGCAACTGGGGCATGATTTACGTCGTGGCGGGCATCTACTCCGTCATCGGCCGCAACCCGCTCGCGATTCAATACTTCAGCGCGGTGGTCGGCGCGGCCACCGCGCCGCTCATTTACCTCTGCGCGCGCCACATCTTCACCAACGCGCGGGTGGCGCGGGCGTCCGCCCTCTTCGTCGCCTTCTACCCGAGCCTCGTGCTCTGGTCGGCGCAAGGGCTCAAGGACGGGCTGATAGTCTTCCTGCTCGCCGTCTCGATGCTCTTCACGCTCAAGCTCAACGAGCGGCTGAGCATGAAGTACACGGCGGTGCTCATCGCCGCGCTCTTCGGGCTTCTGACGCTGCGGTTCTACATCTTCTACATGACGGTCGTCGCCATCGCGGCGGGCTTCGTCTTCGGGATGCGCGACCAGACGACGAGGGGCTTTCTGCGCCAGCTCGTCGTCATCGTCGCCATCGGACTCGGCCTCACTTATCTCGGCGTCCTGCGCACGGCCGGCGTGCAGCTCGAACATTACGCCGACCTCGAAAGAGTGCAGGTCAGCCGCGCCGACCTCGCCAACCGCGCCAACTCAAGTTACGGCGCGGACGTCGACGTCTCGACGACGGCCGGGGCGATAGGCGTCATCCCCGTCGGGATGGTCTATCTTTTATTCGCGCCGTTCCCGTGGCAACTCGCCAACCTGCGCCAGTCGATTACGCTGCCGGAGATGATCGTCTGGTGGGCCAGCTTCCCGCTCCTTGTGACGGGGCTTTGGTTCACTCTGAAATTCCGGCTCAGGCAGGCACTCCCCATCCTGCTCTTCACGACCATGCTGACGCTCGCCTACTCCATCTTCCAAGGCAACGTCGGCACGGCCTACCGACAGAGGTCGCAACTGCTCATCTTCTACTTCATCTTCGTCTCGGTGGGCTTCGTCCTCGTGCGCGAGCGTAAGGAGGACAGGGAGCGCGCGCGTCAGGAGCAGGCTCTGGCGGAGCGCGCCACGGCCGCCGCGCGTCGCGCCGCGCAGCGCGCACTGAAGGCGGACGGGCTGCCCGAAGAGACGCCCGAGGCGCAGACGTCGACGCTTTCGTCGCCCGCCACGCCGCGCGCGGTTTCGGCGGAAGCCCCTTAAGGCGCGGGGGGTTGCGGCGTCGGGCGGTTTCCTGAATACTAGGCGCGTCAGTTCGTACAATCGGGCGCTCGTTGATCCGCTGTCGTGAGCGCGCGCTTGCTGCGCCTTCGGACGGGGGCGGCGCGACCGACATTCCGACGGGCACATGAACGCTCTTCTCGCCACCATCTCACTCGGACTCGCGGTCGTCATCGCGCTCAGCGTGCCCGGCGGCGCGGCGGCCGTCGTCTTCGCGGTCGTCGTCGCGTTCGCCGCCGCCCTCGCCATCCGCCGCACGAACGTCGAAGACGACAAGCTCCTGCTGCTGCAACTGTTCATCGCCGCGCTCTTAGTCCGCGTCTTCATCGGGACGGTCATCTACTCGATGAAGTTGCAGAACTTCTTCGGCGGCGACGCGCTCACCTACGACGAGTTGGGGATGGGGCTTCTGGCCGTCTGGCAGGGCGACGTCTCGCAACGCTCGGTCGTCAACGACTGGGCGACGGGCGGCGGCGGGTGGGGGATGCTCTATGTGGTGGCGGGCGTCTACTCCATCATCGGCCGCAACCCGCTCGCCATCCAGTTCTTTAACGCCGTGATGGGCGCGGCGACGGCCCCCGTCATCTATCTCTGCGCGCGTCACATCTTCTCGAACGTGAGGGTCGCGCGGGCGTCGGCCTTCTTCGTCGCCTTCTACCCGAGCCTCGTGCTCTGGTCGGCGCAAGGGCTCAAGGACGCGATTATCGTCTTCCTGCTGGCGGCCGTCATGCTGACGACGCTCAAGCTCGACGAGAAGTTCAGCACGGGCAAGCTGATGCTTTTGGTCTGCGCGCTCTTCGGGCTTCTGACGCTGCGCTTCTACATCTTCTACATGACGGTCGTGGCCGTCGGCGGGTCTTTCATCATCGGGACGCGCAGGCTCTCGCCGCAGAACCTCGTCCGCGTCTTCATCCTCGTCGCCGGGCTGGGGCTGGTGATGACATACCTCGGCGTGCTGCGCTCGGCGAGCGCGCAGTTCGAGGCCTACAGCACGCTCGAAGCCGTCAACCGCTCGCGCGCCGACCTCGCGCGCAACGCGAACACGGGATTCGCCGGCGACGTCGACGTCTCGACGACGGCCGGTGCGATAGGGATGATTCCGGTCGGGATGGTGTACCTGTTGTTCGCGCCGTTCCCGTGGCAGTTGGCGAACCTGCGCCAGTCGATTACGCTGCCGGAGATGATCGTCTGGTGGGCCAGCTTCCCGCTCCTCGTCATCGGACTCTACTTCACGATGCGCTACAGGCTCAGGCAGGCGCTCCCCATCCTGCTCTTCACGATGATGCTGACGCTCGCCTACTCCATCTTCCAAGGCAACGTCGGCACGGCCTACCGCCAGCGCAGCCAACTCCTCGTCTTCTACTTCATCTTCGTCTCGGTGGGCTTCGTTCTCATGCGCGAGCGGCGAGAGGATCGCGCGCGCGAGGCGGAGCGCGCCAAGCAGGCGTCGCGGCGGCCGAGTCCGCAGGCGGTCGCGGCGCACGCCCGCTACGAGACATGGAAGCAGGGGAGCGGCAAGGAGTTGGAGGAGGTGGCGCGCGGCCTCTCCGAGAGGATAGATTTTTAAGATGTGTGGGATCGTCGGGATGGTGCGCCGCGACGGGCGCGACGCTTCCGCGGACGTGCTCCAGCGGATGTGCGACGCGATACGCCATCGCGGGCCGGACGAGGAGGGCTTCTACGCGAGCGGCGCGGCCGGACTCGCCATGCGCCGCCTCGCCATCATCGACCTCAAGGGCGGGCAGCAGCCCATCTGGAACGAGACGCGCACGGCCCTCATCGTCTTCAACGGCGAAATCTACAACCACCAAGAGCTGCGCAAACGACTCGAAGACTTAGGCCACACCTTCCGCACCAACTGCGACACCGAAGTCATCATCCACGCCTACGAGCGTTACGGCGCGGACTGCCCGAAACACCTGCGCGGCATGTTCGCCTTCGCCATCTGGGACACGCGCACCGAAGAGCTTCTCCTCGCGCGCGACCGCGTCGGCAAAAAGCCTCTGCTCTACGCCGAAACAAGCCGAGGGCTAGTCTTCGGCTCGGAGTTCTCGGCGTTACTTCAGCACCCCGAAGTCGGGCGCGACGTCGACTGGGAGGCGATACACTATTACCTCTCCTTCATGTGCGTCCCCGCGCCGCTCACGGCCTTCCGGCAGATTCGCAAACTCGAACCCGGCCACACCCTGCGCTACTCGCGCCGCACGGGCGAGATAAAGACGGAGCGTTACTGGCAGCTCGACTTCTCGCGCAAAGAGAGTTGGGACGAGCGCGAGGCCGGGGAGCGCGCCGTCGAGGTCTTGCGCGAGGCGGTGCGCGTGCGCCTGATGTCGGAAGTCCCTTTGGGCGCATTCCTCTCGGGCGGCATCGACTCGTCGGCCGTCGTCGCCTTGATGAGCGAAGAGTCTTCGGAGCCGGTCAAGACCTTCTCCATCGGCTTCGAGGAGCAGGACTTCTCGGAGTTGGAACACGCGCGGCGCGTCGCCGAGCACGTCGGCGCGGAGCACCACGAGTTCGTCGTCCGCCCCGAAGCTTTGGAAGTTCTGCCGATGCTCGTCGACCACTACGGCGAGCCTTACGCAGATTCGTCGGCCATCCCGACCTACTACGTCGCGCGCGAGACGCGCCGCCACGTCACCGTCGCTCTCAACGGCGACGGCGGCGACGAGTGCTTCGCCGGTTACGAGCGTTACGCCGCGATGCGTCTCGCCGAGCGTTATCGAAAGCTGCCGACGGTCGTGCGCGGACAGGTGGTCGAGCGCGCCGTCCGACTTCTGCCCGCGTCGGAGCTGACGCGCAACCGCGTCAAGAGTCTCAAGCGTTTCGTCGGCGTCGCGTCGCTCCCGCCGGTCGAACGCTACATGCACTGGATGAGCGTCTTCGGCGAGGCGGCGAAGCGCGAGCTTTACACAGAGGAGTTCCGGCGCGAGAACGAGGGGCGCGAGGCGAGCGCGTGGATTGCGCCGTGGTTCGCGCAAGCGAACGGCGCGGGCGCGGTCGAGGCGGCGCTTCTGGCCGACACGATGACGTACCTTCCGAACGACCTGCTCGTCAAAGTCGACATCGCGACGATGGCCGTCTCTCTCGAAGCGCGCTCGCCGTTCCTCGACCATCACGTGATGGAGTTCGCCGCCTCTCTGCCCGAGCGTATGAAGCTGCGCGGCCTGACGACGAAGTACCTCCTCAAGCGCGTGCTCAAAAAGCTTCTTCCGGCCGAGAACCTGAGCCGCCGCAAGATGGGTTTCGGCGTGCCCATCGGCCACTGGTTTCGCGGCGAGATGAAAGACTTCGTTCGCGGCCGTCTGCTCTCGGAGCGGTTCGCCTCGCGCGGGCTGTTTGACGGGCGCGCGGTCGCGCGTCTGGTCGAGGAGCACACGGAAGGTCGCCGCGAACACTCGGCGCAGCTCTGGACGCTCCTGATGCTCGAACTCTGGTTCGAGCGTTTCATCGACTGACGGCCGCGACGGACGGACGACCGTCAGACAGTCTTTCGTCGGACAGTCTTTCAAGCGTTACAAATCGAATTCATACTTCTTGGAGGGAAACGAAAAGTGAAAGGGATTGTGCTGGCCGGGGGGCTCGGGTCGCGTCTGCGGCCGCTGACGGCGGTGACGAACAAACACCTGTTGCCCGTCTACGACCGCCCGATGATTTACTACCCCATTCAGACGCTCATCAACGCCGGCATCACCGACATCATGATCGTCACGGGCGGCAACTCGGCGGGCGAGTTCCTGCGCCTGCTCCGCAACGGGCGCGAGTTCGGCCTCAAGCACATCAACTACACCTACCAAGAGGGCGAGGGCGGCATCGCCGCCGCGCTCTCTCTGTGCGAGGACTTCGCCGACAGCGAGCCGGTCTGCGTCGTCTTAGGCGACAACATCATCGAGGGCAACATCACGCGCGCCGCGCGCGCCTACCGTCATCAGGGCGGCGGCGCGAAGATACTCCTCAAGAAAGTCCCCGACCCGCAACGCTTCGGCGTCCCCGAGCTCGACGGCGCGCGCGTCGTGCGCATCGAGGAGAAGCCCGACGAGCCGAAGTCCGACTACGCCGTCATCGGCATCTACATGTACGACTCCGAGGTCTTCCAAATCATCAAGACCCTGAAGCCTTCGGGGCGCAACGAGCTGGAAATCACCGACGTCAACAACGCCTACATCGAGCGCGGCGAGATGACTTGGGACGAGCTCGAAGGCTGGTGGACGGACGCCGGGACGTTCGAGAGTCTCCTGCGCGCCTCGAACCTCGTCGCCGAGACGGGCGCGAACAAGATGGACACGGGCGCGAAGGCCGCGGGCGGCGCGGACTCCGCGCGCCGCACCACGACGCCCCTCGGCGCGGCGAATTGAGAAAGCATTCGGCAATCAGCATTCGGCGGTCAGCTTTCATCTTCTTTCGATGGGTTCGAGTTGCGTTTGAACTTGAGCGTTCGGTCACAGGCAAAAAGCCGAAAGCTGAACGCTGATTGCTGACAGCTTCTATGAAAGTCGTTCGCATCATCGCGCGCCTGAACGTCGGGGGGCCGGCGCGACACGTCGCGTGGCTGACGGCGGCGACGGCGCGCGCCGGCATCGACTCGGTGCTCGTCGCCGGGACAGTCCCGCCCGGCGAGGACGACATGACGAGCTTCGCGCTGGCGCAGGGCGTCGAGCCGCGCATCATCCCGGAGATGAGCCGCGAGGTCTCGCCGAAGGACGCCGTCACGGTCTGGAAGCTCTTCCGCCTCTACTTGCGCGAGCGCCCCGACATCGTCCACACGCACACGGCGAAGGCCGGGACGGTCGGCCGCGCGGCGGGGCTTCTCTACCGCTGGCTCACGCCGTCGGCGCTCATCCTGCGGCCGCGACCGTGCCGCTTCGTCCACACGTACCACGGGCACATCTTCCACAGCTATTACGGGCCGCTCAAGACCCGCCTCTTTCTGCTGATTGAAAAACTGCTCGCGCGGCTCGCGACCGACCGCATCGTCGTCATCAGCCCGCGACAACTCGGCGAGATACACGAGGAGTTCGGCGTCGGCCGAAGGCGGCAGTTCGCCGTCGTGCCGCTTGGACTCGACCTCCGCGTCTTCGACAACTGGGCCGAGCGACGCCACGTCCTGCGAAGCGAGCTCGGCGCGGCCGACGACGACGTGCTCGTCGGCATCGTCGGCCGCTTGACGGAAGTTAAGAACCACGAGTTGTTCCTCGCCTCGGCCGCGCGTTACGTCGAGATGCAGCGCGCGGGCGAAGCGCCGCCCGACCGGCGCGTGCGCTTCCTCGTCATCGGCGACGGACACCTGCGTCGCGAGCTGGAAGAGCGCGCGCTCCTTGCGACCGACGTGGGCGGCGTCGGCGATTTGCTCGGCGCGATTGACGGGGCGGAGCTAAGGCGCGGGGCGCGCGCGTGGCGCGTCTGCGAGCGCGGCGTGCTGGTGCGCGCGCGCGACGCCGAGGCGTTCGCCGAAGGATTGGCGCATCTGGTCGGGCGCGAAGAGCTGCGCGCGCAGATGGGCGCGCGCGGGCGCGAGTTCGTCGAGCGGCGACACTCGAAGGAGCGACTCGCGTCAGACGTCATCGCGCTCTACGAAGAATTGACGGGGGCGGGCGCGCGGCACGCGCGCTCGCCGGGCGAGGAGTCGGCGCGCGAGCGTGCGCGCGCCGGAGGCTCTTCGCACCCGCCCGACGCATCGAACGCGCTCCGGCGCGGCTGAAAGGGAGAAGAAACTTTTGCGAGTACTGATTACGGGCGGGGCGGGCTTCATCGGGTCGCACCTCTCAGACGCCTACGTCGAGCGCGGCGACGAGGTCTACTGCCTCGACGACCTCTCGACCGGCTCGATAGACAACATCGCGCACTTAAAGAAGCACGCGCGCTTCCACTACACCATCGACAGCGTCCACAACCAGCCGGTCGTCGCCGAGCTCATCGACCAATGCGACGTGGTCTTCCACCTCGCGGCGGCCGTCGGCGTCAAGCTCATCGTCGAAAGCCCGGTGCGCACCATCGAGACGAACGTGCGCGGGACGGAGGTCGTGCTTTCGCAGGCCAACAAGAAGAAGAAGCGCGTGCTCGTCGCCTCGACCTCTGAGGTCTACGGCCTTTCGACCGAAGTGCCTTTCCGCGAGGACGGCAACCTCGTGATGGGTGCGACGACCAAGGGCCGCTGGTCTTACGCCTGCTCGAAGGCCATCGACGAGTTCTTGGCGCTGGCCTACTGGCGCGAGCGCAAGCTCCCGACGGTCGTCGTCCGCCTCTTCAACACGGTCGGGCCTCGGCAGACCGGCCAGTACGGCATGGTCATCCCGACCTTCGTCCGGCAGGCGCTCGCCGGCCGCCCCGTCACCGTGTACGGCGACGGCAAGCAGACGCGCTGCTTCGGCTACGTCGGCGACGTGGTCGGCGCGCTCGTCAAGCTGATGGACAAAGAGGAGGCGACGGGCCAAGTCTTCAACATCGGGTCGAACGAGGAGGTGTCGATTATGGAGCTGGCGCGGCGCGTCAAGGAACTGACGGCTTCGGACTCGGAGATAGTGACCGTCCCGTATGACGAGGCTTACGAGGAGGGCTTCGAGGACATGCCGCGCCGCGTCCCCGACATCTCGAAGGTCGCCGCGCTGACGGGCTTTCAGCCGACGATGCCGCTCGACGGCATCCTCCGCAGCGTCATCGAGTTTTACAGCGGGAAGTCCTGAAGGAGCATTCAGCGTTCAGCATTCAGCGTTCAGCTTCCAGCCGGAACAGAGCGAGGGTTTGATGAAGCTCTGTACAAACGTGACGGCATCTGCCGTGCGCTGAACGCTGACTACTGAACGCTTCTCCCGTTTGACGATTGACGACTGACGATTTACGATTCACCACTTGTAGCTCAAACCAACGCCGAAGAAAGCCTGGAGTCCATGTCGTTCAGTTACGGTCAGGTGGCCGCCGTCCTCGTGTCGTTGGCGCTCGCGCTCGCGCTGACGCCGGTGGTGCGCGCGCTGGCCTTCAAGTTCGGCATCGTCGCGCGCCCGCGCACAGACCGCTGGCACAGGCGGACGACCGCCATGCTCGGCGGCGCGGCCATCTTCCTGACGACCATCATCGGCTACCTGCTCTTCGTCCCGCACACGCCGCAAGGGTGGGTCGTCGTCGCCGCCAGCTCGTTTCTGTTCGCCGTCGGACTCGTCGACGACCTCCTACACATCAAGCCCTACCAGAAGCTCGTCGGGCAGTTGATGGCCGCCGCCTTCGTCATCTACTACGGGCTGCAACTGCCTTGGAGCTCTTACCCGCCGCTCAACATGGCGGTGACGCTCTTCTGGCTCGTCGGCATCACGAACGCCATAAACCTGCTCGACAACATGGACGGCGCGGCCGCAGGCGTCGCTTCAATCGCCGCCTTCTTCATCGCCTTAAACCTCGTCGGCAACGGGCAGACGACCGAGGCCCTGATGCTCGGCGTCTTCGCCGCCGCGCTCCTCGGCTTCCTCGCCTACAACTCGAACCCGGCGACGATTTTCATGGGCGACTGCGGCTCGCTCTTCGTCGGCTTCTTCTTAGCGGCGACGGCGCTACTCTCGGCGGCCGGAGGGCGCGGGCGCAGCTTCCTAATCGTCGTCGCCGTCCCCGTCCTCATCCTCTTCATCCCGATTTTCGACACGACGCTCGTCACCGTGGTGCGTAAGCTTTCGGGCCGGGCCGCCTCGCAGGGCGGGCGCGACCACATGTCGCACCGCTTGGTCGCGCTCGGACTCTCGGAGCGGCGCGCCGTGTGGATGCTCTACGGGTTCGCGGGCGCGTCGGGGCTGGTGGCGCTTCTGGTGCGCAACCTGCGCGCGGAAGTGAGCCTCGCGGTCATCATCGGATTCGCCGTCCTGCTGGCTCTGGTCGGCGTGTACCTTGCGGGCGTCAAGGTCTACGACGAGTCGGAGGTGGCGGCGGCGCGCTCGAAGCCGCTCGTCTCGTTCCTCGTCGACCTCTCCTACAAGCGGCGCATCTTCGAGGTGCTCTTAGACGTCGTGCTCATCGTCCTCGCCTACTACACGGCCTACCTCCTGCTCTTCGGCGAGATGAACGCCGAGGCGTGGGTGCTCTTCCTGCGGGCCGCGCCGGTGCTCGTCGCCATCAAGCTCGCGGCGTTTTTGGGGGCGGGCGTCTACCGAGGGCTTTGGCGCTACATCAGCATCGACAACGTCTTGGTCTACGCCAAGGCGGTCGCGGCCGGGACGGTGGCGAGCGTGCTGGTGCTGCTCTTCGCCTTCCGCTTCGAGGGATTTTCGCGCGGCGTCTTCGTCCTCGACGCGCTGCTGCTCTTCATGATGCTGACGGGCAGCCGGACGGCCTTCCGACTCTTCCGCCGTCTCATCCCCGCGCCGAACGGGGGAGAGGGCCGCCGCGTGCTCATCTACGGCGCGGGCGATGCGGGCGAGCTGCTCTTGCGCGAGATGATTAACAACAAGGAGCTGCGCTACACGCCCGTCGGCTTCCTCGACGACGACCCGCACAAGAAGGGGCGCGTCATCCACGGCTTCCGCGTCCTCGGCGGCAACGGCTCTCTGCGCGTCATCTGCCGCGAGCAGCGCGTCACGGAAGTCCTCATCTCAAGCACGAAAGTCTCCGAGGATCGCATACGCGAAATCCGCACCGACTGCGAGGCCGACGGCGTCATCCTCAAACGCATGCGGATACACTTCGAGCAGATTAGCGACGAGTAGGCGTCGGCCGTGAGGCGGCGACCCGTCGCGAAAAGACGTTAAGTGAGAAAGCATTTCACATCGCCACTCGTCGTCGTGCTCTTTCTCTTGGGCGCGGCCGCGCACGCTTCACCCGGCGCGGCCGGGCAGCCCGAAGTGGCCCCCGAAGAGTACGCGGTATATTCCACGCTCATCGGCGAACAGTACCTGCGCGATAAGATTAAGCTGGTGGTGATTGCCGGCACGACCGCCGGCGTAGATAGCGCGCTGGTGTTGCCGGACAATCTGCTCGAACATCTCGCGCCGCTCTCACGGGCGACTTACGATGACTATTTAGGAAAAAACAATCGGCCCTACAAGCTGGGCAACTCGTTTTCCGTCAGAGTCAAATACGTCATCGTCGACTTCGGCGACGTGGAGAAGCTATTCGAGCGCACGAACGTGGACGACGGGTGGAAGGAATTCTACAGACTGTACCCGGACTCTCGCGGGTACGTCGCCTTTTCGCGAGTCGGGTTCGACCGGGAGATGGACGAGGCGCTCGTCTCAATGTCGTTGATGTGCAACTCGCTCTGCGGCGAGGGTAGGATGTTTTTGATGAAGAAGCGGGACGGCAGGTGGGAAGTGGAAAAGCAGTACACGATGTGGATTTCCTAAAGCGTCGCCTGACGGCGGCCGCGCGCCCGACCGCCAATCAGCCGACCCCTGAGCGTCAAACGGCTACGGCTTCCGACATGGCAGAACAAATCTCCTACATCAACGTCCGCCCCGTGTGGAGGCGCGCGCTTTTAATCGTGCCCGCCGCGCTGGCCTTGTGGGGCGCGTGGTACGGGACACTGTGGGGCATGGGTCGGACGATGGCCGAGTTCACGCCCGACTTAAAGACGGCCGAGGCCGCCGTCCGCGTCGCGCCCGGAGACCCTTACGCGCACCTGAAACTGGCGCGCGTCAACTTCCGCACGCTCCTGCCCGAGCGCACCGTCGAGGCCATGCGCGAGTATGAGTTGGCCGCCTCGCTCGCGCCGAACGACTACCTCGTCTGGTTGGAGATGGGGCGCGTGCGCGAGTCGGCCGGCGACGCCGAGGGCGGCGAGCGCGCGCTCCGCCGCGCGACCGAGCTGGCCCCGAACTACGCTCTGCCGCGCTGGTACTTGGGCAACCTGCTTTTGCGCGCGGGCCGCGACCGCGAGGCGTTCGAGGAGTTGAGCCGCGCGGGCGACGCCGACCCGGCCCTGCGCCCGCAGGTCTTCAACTTCGCGTGGCGCATCTACGAGGGCGACATCCCGCGCGTGCTCGAAGCCGTCGGCCGCTCGCCGCAGGCGCGCGCGCAGCTCGCCACATATCTTCTCTACCACCAGCGTCTCGACGAGGCCGTGCAACTCTGGAAGAGCCTGAGCGCGGACGAGCGTCACGAGCAACAGGCGGCGGGCCAGCAGATAACGGCCGCCTTCTTCGACGCGCGACGCTTCCGCACGGCGCTCGAACTCTACCGCGAGCAGGCGACGGCCGAGGGCGCGCCCGTGCCCACGGCCGGCAAGGTCTTAAACGGCGGGTTCGAGGAGGACATCGGCCCCTCGTCGCCTTACATCTTCGGCTGGCGCGTCGTGCCCGCGCCGCCGACGCAGATTGCGATTGACCCGCGCGCGGGCCGCTCGGGCGCGCGCAGCCTGCGCATCTCGTTTTCGTCGGTCGCCAGCTTCGATCACAAGAACGTCGCGCAGCTCGTCGTCGTCGAGCCGGGCGCGCGCTACCGTCTGACCTACTCGGTGCGCAGCGACGGCCTTCAGAGCGCGAGCACGCTGCTCGTCGATGTGGTCGATGCGGGCGAGTCCGGGACGGTGCTCGCGCAGTCGCCGCCGCTCGCCATCGGCACGAACGACTGGCAGCAGCAGGTGGTCGAGTTCAGCGCGCCGCCGCGCTCCGAGGCCGTCTTCGTGCGGCTCAACCGCGCCCCCTGCATGAGCGCCGCCGGGTGCCCCATCTTCGGAAAAGTCTGGTATGACGACTTCAATCTCGAACGCATCGGCGCGGCCGTCGCCCGCTGACGCCGACATCGCTCTGGAGCACGTCGGCGGGGCCGCGCCGCCCGCGCCGCCGCCCTCGGCCGCGCCCCCCGCGACGACGCCCGCGCCGCCGCGCACGCTCTGGAGTCGCTTCATCCTCCTGACCATCTGCCTCGCGGTCATCCTCTCGACGATTGCCTTCGGCACCGTCCACGCATGGAGCCTCGCCGTCTTTCAGGCGGGCGCGGGGGCCGTCCTCGTCCTCTGGGCGATTGACGCGGGGCGGACGGGGTACTTGCGCGTCAGTAAAAACTTCTTACAGCTTCCGCTCCTCGCCGTCATCGCTCTGGGACTCGTCCAACTGCTCCCGCTCGGCGCGGAGGCGGGCGCAATCGAGGGCTTGACGCGCTCGGCCGGGAGCTACTCCTACGACCCTTACGCGACGCGCTTCGTCATCGTCCAGTTCGCGGCGCTCACGGTCTACTTCGCGGCCGCGCTCGCCTTCGTCGACACGCCCGCGCGGCTGCGACTCGTCGTGCGCACGCTCGTCATCTTCGGGTTCGTGCTCGCGCTCTTCGGCCTGATGCAGTGGTTCACGAGTCCGCAGGCCATCTTCTGGGTGCGCGAGAATAAGTACGCGCAGCCGTTCGGCCCCTACGTCAACCGCCACCACTTCGCGGCGATGATGGAGATGCTGCTCGCGCTCCCTCTGGGCCTTCTGTTCGCGGGCGCGGTCGAGCGCGACCGCATCCCGCTCTACGGCTTCGCGTCGCTCGTGTTGTCGTTCGCGCTCGTGATGACGAACTCGCGCGGCGGCGTCCTGAGTCTCGTCGCCGAGATTCTGTTTTTGATGACCGTGGCGCTCGGCTCCGCGCGCGTGCGCGGCGACGCGGAGGCCGACCGGCGCACGCGCGCCACCGCCGCCATCAAGCGCGCCGCGCTCGGCTTCGGCATCATCGCCGTCATCTTCACGAGCGTCCTCTTCTTCGGCGGCGAGGAATCTCTCAGCCGCCTCGTCGGGACGGTCAACGCGCAAGACCCGACGACGGGTCGCACGCACTTCTGGTCGCGCACGGTCGAGATTATCGAAGACCACCCGGTCTTAGGGACGGGCCTCGGCTCTTTCCCCGTCGTCTACCCGCGCTACGACACGCGCGGCGGGCAGGAGCGTCTGGAGCAGGCGCACAACGACTACTTGCAGACGCTCTCGGACGCCGGGATAGTCGGCGGCGTCATCGGGCTGCTGTTCATCGTCGCGCTCTTCCGCGTCGGCTTCCGGCGCGCGGCCTCGCGCGACAAGTTCCGGCGCGGCGTGGCGCTCGGCGCTCTGGCCGGCTGCTTCGGCGTCCTCGTCCACAGCTTCTTCGACTTCACGCTCCACACGACGGCCAACGCGCTCGCCTTCCTGATGCTGGCGGCCGTCGCGACCGTCAACGGCCGCGTCGAGGACGAGAGCGTGAAGCGGCAGACGCACGGGCGCAGACGCCGACGCAGACGCACCCGCCAACATCACCACCAGCCGCACCACCGCGTCTCATCCGGCGGGGGCGACGCGCCGGAGCGCGCGCTCGGTCGCGGCGGCGCGGCGGGCGAGACGCCGGGCGGGGCAGCAGAGACGCCGAACGGCGAGTAGGCCGGGAGTGGCCGCGCGGCGCGAGGGAGAGGGTACACGGATGAGGGTTCTGGTGACGGGCGGGGCGGGCTTCATCGGGTCGCATCTGTGCGAGCGTCTGCTCTCGGACGGCCACGAGGTCTTGTGCCTCGACAACTTCTTCACGGGCCGCCGCACGAACGTCATCCACCTGTTGGACGACCGTCGCTTCGAGCTTCTGCGCCACGACGTCATCGAGCCCGTCCTCGTCGAGGTCGACCAAATCTACAACCTCGCCTGCCCGGCCTCGCCCATCCACTACCAGTACAACCCGGTCAAGACCGTCAAGACGAGTGTGATGGGCATGATTAATATGCTCGGCCTCGCCAAGCGCGTCCGCGCGCGCATACTCCAAGCCTCGACCTCCGAGGTCTACGGCGACCCGGAAGTCCACCCGCAGACCGAGGACTACTGGGGCCACGTCAACCCGGTCGGCCTCCGCAGTTGTTACGACGAGTCGAAGCGCCTCTCCGAGACGCTGATGATGGACTACCACCGGCAGAACCGCGTGGACACGCGCATCGCGCGCATCTTCAACACCTACGGCCCGCGCATGCTCGAAGACGACGGGCGCGTGGTCTCGAACTTCATCGTGCAGTCTTTGCGCGGCGAGGAGTTGACGCTCTACGGCGACGGCAGCCAGACGCGCGCGTTCTGCTACGTCGACGACCTCGTCGAGGGACTCGTGCGGCTGATGAACAGGGAAGAGACCGACGCCTCGGAGCGTCTGCACGAGCCCGTCAACCTCGGCAACCCCGGCGAGTTCACGATGAGGGAGTTGGCCGAGGAGGTGGCGCGCGCCTGCGGGGTGGACTTGCGCCTGAGGCATCTCCCGCTCCCGCCGGACGACCCGCGGCAGAGACGCCCCGACATCTCGCGCGCCCAAGCTCTCCTCAACTGGTCGCCGACCATCCCTCTGCGCGAAGGACTCAAGCGCACCGTCGCCTACTTCGCCGAGAGGGTCAAGAGGTCTTAAAGCGGCGCGCGCGCGGTCGGCCCTGAGACAGTGACAAGGCGGCCTCTAACTCGTATCATCCCCCTTGTCACAAAGCCGCTCGTCCGAAGACCAACCCGACAAAAGCTGAAACCCTATGGCCGAACCTTCGCACGCACGCGAAACCCCAGCCGCCGCGCCGCCCAACGTGCCCGAGATGTGTCTGGCGGCCCTGCGCCGTCACTCGAAGCCCGACGCCGTCAACCTCAAGCGCGACGGCCAGTGGATACATCTGCCTTGGGACGCCATTGAGACGCGCGTGCGCGCAGTCGCCTTGGGACTCTCGGCCCTCGGCATACGCGCGGGCGACCGCGTCGCGCTCCTCTCCGAGAACCGACCCGACTGGTCAATCGTCGACCTCGCCATACTGAGCATCGGGGCCGTCAACGTCCCCATCTACACGACCCAAGCGCCCGAGCAGGTGCGCTACATCCTCGAAGACTCGGGCGCGCGCCTGCTCTTCGTCTCGAACCGAAGGGTCTACCGCCACGCGCGCCCCGAAATCGAGGCGGTCGCAAACCTTGAGACCGTCGTCTTCTTCGACGCCGAGGGAGTCGAGGAAGGCCCGCGCGTCGTGTTGCTCACGCAACTCGAACAGGCGGGCGCGGAGGCCGACCGCGCCGAGCCGGAAGTCTTCGGGCGCATGATCGCGGCGGTCAGCGCCGAAGACCTCGCGACCATCATCTACACTTCGGGGACGACGGGCGAACCGAAGGGCGTCATGCTCACGCACGCGAACTTCATCTCGAACGTGCTGGCGATAGAAAGCGCGCTCCCCATCTACGCGACCGACGTGTCGCTCTCGGTGCTGCCGCTCTCGCACATCTTCGAGCGCGTCTGCTTCTACGTCTTCTGCTGGTGCGGCGTCTCGGTCTACTACGCCGCGTCGTTCGACGTGGTCGGCGAGTACCTGCGCGAGGTGCGGCCGACGATTATGACGGCCGTCCCGCGTCTCTTCGAGAAGGTCTACCACCGCATCGTGCAGAAGGGCACATCGGCGGGCGGCTACAAGGAGAAGCTCTTCCGCTGGGCGCTCGCCGTCGGGCAGCGTTACGCGGAACTGAGAGACAAGCGTCTGCGCGTCCCGCCTCTGCTTGAGATGCAGCAGGAGTTTGCGTCGCGCCTCGTCTTCTCGAAGTGGCGCGACGGCGTCGGCGGCCGCCTCCGCTACTTCGTCTCGGGCGGCGCGCCGCTATCGCCCGCGCTCTCTTACGCCTTCCTCGGCGCGGGGATAAATATTCTTCAAGGCTACGGCATGACGGAGACGTGCGTCGTCTCGGCGAATCGGCCCGACGACAACCGCGTCGGCTCGGTCGGCCTCGTCTTCCCCGGCATACGCCTCGCCATCGACCCCGAAGGCGAAATCTTAGTCAACGGCCCGAACATCATGCGCGGCTACTACAACAAGCCGGAGGAGACCGAGTCGGTGTTTACGCCTTCGGGGTGGTTTAAGACCGGCGACGTCGGGCGCTTGGACGAGGACGGGCGGCTCTACATCACGGATCGCAAGAAGGAGTTGTTCAAACTCTCGAACGGCAAGTACGTCGCGCCGCAGCTCGTCGAGAGTCTGATTAAGCAGAGCGCGTATGTCAGTCAGGTGGTCGTCGTCGGCGCGGGGCGCAAACAGGCGGCGGCGCTCGTCGTGCCCGACTGGGAGGTGCTATCCGGCGCGATGGGCGGGGACGGCGGGCGCAAGCGGCGCGAGGAGTTGAGCCGCGACCCAGCCGTCGTGCGCGTCGTGCAGAAGGAGGTCGCGCAGCTCACCTCCGGCCTCGCCGACTACGAGCGCGTCCGCCGCGTCGCGCTCATCCCCGACGAGTTCTCCATCGACGGCGGCGAGCTCACCCCGACGCTCAAGGTGAAACGTCGCGTGGTCGACGAGAAGTACGGCGCGCTCATCGACCGCCTCTACGACGGCGGCGCGGCGGCGGCAAAAGACGAGTAGTGCGCGCGATGAGTAGGTCGCACGCAGTTGCGCCGACGGCGCGAGTCGGCCGTCGGCCCGCGCGCGCCGAGTGACGGACGCGCCGGTGCTGTTTTGTTAGTGGCAGAGCTTGAGCGGAACGTGTGAGGGTGGGCAAACTGTCGGGGTGTGAAATCTCGGCGTCGCCGCCGGTCGCTTACGGGATGCTCTCGCAGGCGTCCGTCGCGGGCGTCAGTCGCTCAAGCTCGTAGACGGTCTCGATGAAGCGCGCGCGGTTCATCGAAGGCTGCGCCAGTAAGGCTTCGGCGAGGCGGCGCAGGTGCGGCGGCATCTCTTCGCGCGCCGTGGCCGACGCGACCGACGCCTGACACGCGCACGTCGCGTGTCGCGCGAGCATCTGCTGCTCGGCCCCGCAGAAGTCGCAGACGGCCAGGTGAGCGGCCACGCGGTCGCCCTCGCGCGCCGCCTCCTCGGTCGAGTAGAGTAGGAGCATCTCGGCCGACGGGCACGAGCGTAGCTTTTGAAACTGGGCTGTGCTCAAAGAAGTCATCATTCGTCTCTCCCTCCACGACCACTTAAAAGGCCGGGCCTCTTTGCGGGTCTGGAAGTTCTCAGTCAGGCAAGCGAACGCATCGCCCACGAACGTCCGAAGGCACAGCACGAACCGAGGGCTAGGGCAAGAACTTACTGGCGAGGAAGCCGGCCAGCCGCGAATCCTTAACTGGGCGTATGTTCGCTTGCGGACACCCGGTAGATAAGTCTAATCGCGGCGTTCTTCCATAACTCGGGCGACTCGGAAGGGGCCTTTTCTCCCCTTTTCTTCTGATTTTTCAACGCCTTGGACGGAGTGTAAAAAGATGTTGCTCAATTCGCGCGTAGCTGCTAACATCAGGCGTGTCGGGACGAGCCCCCCGTGGGCGTTCTCCCGCATCCCCTTCGCGGTGGCCGCCCTCTTTCCGTTAGCGGTCACAGAGACGCGACAGTCCCCGTCAAGGCACAAATCCGACGGCAGAGCTTGCGGGGCGCTTTCGTCTCTTCGCGGCGCGGCCCCTGCCAGAAGTCCGCCACCCGACTCGCCTTTCCTGACACTCGTGCGCCCCTCAAGCTTGCTCGGCAGCAGCGATTACTATTAACATGGCCGCAACTTCCGCCGATCATAATCAACACCCGGATTCCATGCACAGCGCCGATCTCGACAAGCCGCGCCAACCACAGGAGCACCGCGCCCCTTCCGAGGGTCGCGCCGCGCGCGCGGCCGGGGCGTGGGTCGAGTCTCTGCGCCGCTCCGACGTGTCGCGCCTCTGGACGGAGTTGCAGCGACTGGTGAGCAACCACCCGCTCGTGCGCGCGTCGCACTCGGCGGGCCTGCTGGTCGAGGAGGGCGACCGAGGCAGCGCCTACGTCGACCTGACGCAAGAGCTTTTCGTCACGCTGCTCTCGAAGGCGCGCTTCCAGCACTACCTCGACACGGCGATGACCGACTCGGAGATCGAGTGCGAGATAGGACAGATTGAATTAACCAATTTACTGACGGCCGAGCTTCGCAAGCGTCACCCGGAATCCTATCGCCTCGCGCGCCGCATCTCGACCATCATCCAGTCCTCCGCCAACTTCCGTCGCTTCGACCAGTTGGGCGTCGCGCCCGAGGACGAGCAGCACAGGCGACTCGTCGACCGCGTCTACGGCCTTCGCGAGTGGCGCGACGACAAGCAGCGACGCGGCGCGCAGGAGCTTGAGCAGCGCGTTCACTTAATCCCCGTGCGCCAGCGCGACACGCGCATGGTCGGCTGCACGGGCGACGCGCAAATCATCATCAGCAACTCAGACCTCGAAGACTTAATCATCTCCGTGCTCGAAGCGTGCGACGCTCCCGTAGATGTGCGCGGACTTCGCAGCCTCGTCATGTCGCGACTGCCCGTGATGGACATCTACCTCGTGCCCTTGGGCGGCGACGAGGGCGACGAGGGCGGCCGACCCTTCGAGCCGGTGGACGCGCGCGAGAACCCTGAGCAGTCGCTTCTGCGACGCGAGTCGGAGCAGGAAGCCGCCGGGCTGGTCGATAGATTCTTGCAGGGCTTGCACGAGGCCGTGCGCGGCAAGACCAAGCAGTACGACCGCATCCTCGGCGTCCTCTGGTTCTGCTACTTAAGCCCCGCGCACATCACGCAGCTCGAAGCCGCCGCGCGTCTCAACGTCTCCGACTCGCTCGTCTCCGACTACCGTCGGCGCATCGAGCAGCAGTTGCGCGCGCTCTCCTTCTCCGAGGTCGACGAGGCGCGCCACTTCGAGATTATGCTGCGCGAGCGCGTGCGGACGCTCGTCGCCGTTGGCGAGGAGAGCGTCGCGGTCTAAAATCACTGACGCGCGCCCACGCGGACGCCCTTGCCCGGCGACCGAGCGCGCGAAGAGCGGACTGGAAGGTCGGGGGCGGGGGAAGATTTTCCGCCCCCGCGCCTTTATTTCAGGGCGGCGCTTTAAGGTTCGCACGCGAGCGTTCAATCGCGCGCGAGTCCAATGCGTCGCCGCCCGATGCGTTCTCGGTGCGGGAGAGTGCCCCAGATGTCTTCGAGGGACGGTTTAGTCGCAGACTACGACCCGGCGACGCCGCGCCGCGCGCGCGCGGACGCCGAGGGCGACGCCGAGTGGCCCGCCCGCCTTCGCGGGCGTGAGCAGCCGTCGCCCGACGAAGCGGACGGGACGGACGGCGCGGAGTCTTTCGCGGGCGCGTCGGCGGCCGAAGACGAAGGCGCGGCCGGAGGCGCGTCGTCGAAGACCTCGCGGGTGGAGCGCGGGCCGGAGCCGGAGCGTTGGAGCGCGCGGCGCGGTCACGCCGCCGCATACGTCGGACTCTTCGTCTTCACCTTCGTCCTCTACTACCGCCCCTACGAACAGATAGCCGCGCTCTCTTGGTTCACCTCGATGGCCTTCGTCGTGGCCGTCGCGACGCTCATCTTCTTCTTCCCCGCGCAAATCTCTCTCGAAGGCACGCTCACCGCGCGCCCGCGCGAAGTCAACCTGCTCCTTCTGCTCTCGGTGACGGCGCTACTCTCGATGCCGCTCGCCATCAGCCCCGGCGAGGCTTGGGAGACTTTCACCGACTCGTTCTTAAAAGCCGTCATCATCTTCGTCGTGATGGTCAACGTCCTTCGCACGCGCGCGCGGCTCAAGGGCATCATCTTTTTGTCGCTCGCCGTCTCCGCGTATCTCTCGGTCAGCGCGCTTAACGACTACCGCTCGGGCAACCTGACGGTCGAGGGCTACCGCGTCGAGGGCGCAATCGGCAACCTGTTCGGCAACCCGAACGACATGGCGATTCACCTCGTCACGATGCTGCCCGTGGCGGTCGTGTTGATGATGGCCGCGCGCAACCCGTTGAAGAAGGCGCTCTACGGTTTGTGCTCGCTGCTCGTCGTCGTCGGGACTGTTTTGACTTACTCGCGCGGCGGCTTCCTCGGACTCCTGACCGTCGGCGGCGTGCTCGGCTGGAAACTCGGACGGCGCAACCGTCTGCTCATCGTCTTGGCCGGACTCCTGTGCGTCGCGCTCTTCTTCGTGCTCGCGCCCGGCAACTACGTGCTGCGCATCCTCTCCATCTTCGACCACAGCCTCGACCCCGTCTCCTCGGCCAGCTCGCGCCAAGCTCTACTCGAACGCTCAATCATCACGTCGCTCGCCAACCCGGTCTTCGGCATCGGCATGGGCAACTTCCACATCGTCTCTATTAAGGAGCTGGTCAGCCACAACTCGTACACGCAGGTTTCGGCCGAGATGGGGCTCGCGGCGCTCGTCATCTACGTCCTCTTCATCGTCACGCCGCTACGCAGACTCGCGCGCATCGAGCGCGAGACTTTGGTGACGCGCGCGAAGCCCACGGAGTTCTACTACCTCGCCGTCGGGCTTCAGGCGAGCCTCGTCTGCTACATGGTCGTCAGCTTCTTCGGGTCGGTGGCCTACCTCTGGTACGTCTACTATTTGGTCGCCTACGCCGTCGCTTTGCGGCGCGTCTACGCGGTCGAGACTAACGAAGGCGTCTTCGAGTTGCGGAAGCCCAAGCAGGTCGAAACTTCGGGAGCGGGGGTCTTGAGTTGAGCTTCTATCGCGCGATGGAGGTCGTCTTCTGGGCGAGCGCGGCCGCGCTCCTCTACGCGCACGTCGGCTACCCTCTGCTCGTCGCGCTGGTTAGTCGCCTGCGGCCTCGGGAGGTGCGACGCGCGGAAGTCGCGCCCGACGTCTCTGTCGTCATCACCGCCTACAACGAGGAGCGCGACCTCGCCGCCAAACTCGAAAACACGCTCGCGCTCGACTACCCCTCGGACAAACTCGAAATCATCGTCGCCTCCGACTGCTCCTCAGACCGCACGGACGAAATCGCGCGCTCCTTCGCCCCGCGCGGCGTGCGTCTGCACCGCCAAAGCGAACGACTCGGCAAGACGGCCGCGCAGAACGCGGCCGTGGAACTCGCGCGCGGCGAAGTCATACTCTTCTCCGACGCAACTACTCTTTACGACCCGCAAGTCCTGCGCGCGATGCTGCCGAACTTTGCAGACTCGTCTGTGGGTTGCGTCGCGGGCCGACTCGTCTACGTCGACCCCGCCGGGTCGGGCGTCGGTCGCGGCGCGCGCTCCTACTGGGGATACGAGACTTTCATCAAGCGGCACGAGAGCCGCGCGTCGTCGCTCATCGGCGTCTCGGGCTGCCTCTACGCCGTCCGCCGCTCGGCCTACGTCCCGCTCCCGCACGAGGCGTGCAGCGACTTCATGATCGCGACGAAGATGGTCGAGCAGGGCTTGCGCGCGGTCTACGAGCCGGCGGCCTTCTGCACCGAGGAGACGAATCGACGGACGGACAAGGAACTGCGGATGCGCGTGCGCGTCATCACGCAGACCTTCTCAGACCTCTGGCAAAATCGCGCGATGCTCAACCCCGCGCGCTCGGGCTTCTACGCCATACAGCTCCTCTCTCATAAAGTCCTGCGCTACCTCGTGCCGCTATTCTTGCTCGCGGCGTTCACCACGTCGGCCGCGCTCGCCACGCGCTCGCTCTTCTATATGGCCGCCTTCGCGGCGCAGCTCGCCTTTTACACGGCCGCGCTCGCCGGGTGGCTGCTCGAACGCGCGGGCCGGCGTGTCCGCCTGCTCGCACTCCCGCACTACTTCGTGCTCGCCAACCTCGCGTCGCTCGTCGCCTTCTACAAATTTCTGACGGGCGAGCGTTACGCGCGCTGGGAGCCGATTCGCGAGCCTGCCGCTTCGGCGACGAACGCGACGAACGCGACCAAAGCGAGCGTCGCCGCGCCTTTCGTCGAGACGGAAGGGGGCGGGCGTTGACGCGCGCGCAAGAGACGCGGACTGACGCGCGCGCGGCCGACGCATCGCGCGGCGCGGCCGACGCGCGTCGAGACGCAACCGAAGTGCGTCGAGACGCAGCTGAAGTGCTGCGCGGTGAAGCATCGCCCGCGTCGCCGCAGGTCAGTGTCATCGTGCCCGCCTACAACACCGCGCGCTACGTCGCCGAGGCGCTCGACTCGGTCTTCGCGCAGACCTTCAGAGACTTCGAGGTCGTCGTCGTCAACGACGGCTCGCCCGACACCGAAGAGCTTGAGCGCGTGCTCGCGCCCTACCGCGAGCGCATCGTCTACATCAGGCAGGAGAATCGCGGTTCGAGCGGCGCGCGAAACGCCGGGGTGCGCGCCGCGCGCGGACGCTACGTCGCGATGCTCGACAGTGACGATGTTTGGGAGACGCGCTATCTGGAAGTGATGACGGCCGCGCTCGAAGAGGACGCGACGCTCGACGTGGTCTACCCGAACGCGCTCATCTTCGGCGACTCGCCGCAAGCGGGCCGCGAGTTCATGGACGTCTTCCCGTTCGACGGCGAGTTGACGTTCGCCAGCGTCCTGCGTCAGGAGTCGCTCGTCTTCGGACTCGTCACCGCGCGCCGCGAGTCACTCATCGACGCCGGACTCTACGACGAAGAGTTGGGGAGCGCGGAAGACTGCGACCTCTGGCTGCGCATACTCGCGCGGGGCGGGCGCATCGCTTACCGACGCGACGTGCTGGCGCGCTACCGTCGGCGTCAGGGCAGCCACACGTCAGACCCGCAGTGGATTTACCGCAACGGCCTCAAGTGGCTCGACAAGGTCGCGCGCACGATGGAGTTGACGGCGGAAGACCGCGCGGCCGTCGAGAAACAACGCGCGCACCTTCGCGCGATGCTGCGTCTGCACGAAGGGAAAAAAGCCTTCTTCGCGGGCGACGCGCGCGGCGCGGTCGAGGGGTTTACCGAAGCCAACGCCGTGCTCCGAAGCCGCAAGCTCAAGCTGCTGACGACGCTTCTGCGCGTCGCCCCGCGTCTGATGCTTCGCGCCTACCACTTGCGCGACCGCTTCATCCTGCGCGCCGACACGAAGTTTTAAAACCGAAGCCCGCGCGCGCGAACGAACGAAACACTCGAACGAACAAACGATGCGACTCGACGTCATAGTCCCGACCTACAACCGGCAAGAACTGCTCGCGCGCACACTCGACAGCCTGCTCGCGGCGCGCGTGCCCTCGGGGCTAGAGGCGCACACGACGGTCGTTGACAACAACTCGAAGGACGCGACGCGCTCGCTCGTCGAGTCTTACATGGAGCGTTTCGGCGGACGGCTTCACTACGTCTTCGAGTCGAGCGCGCAGGGTCGCTCCGTCTCCCTAAACGCCGGCATCCGCGCGACGAGTGAGTCGGGCGGCGAGCTGGTCGGCATGATTGACGACGACGAGGAGGTTGACGTCGCTTGGTACGAGACGGCCTTCCGCGCCTTCACGGAGGACGCGCGCACAGCTTTCGTCGGCGGCCCTTGCAAGCCGCGTTGGGGCGCACGGCAGCCCGCGTGGCTTCCGATGGATTACCTCGGCGTCATCGGCTGGATTGAGTGCGGCGAGCGAGTTTTAACTTACGGCGAAGACCATCCCGGCATGCTGATGGGCGGAAACGTCTGCATCCGCCGCGAAGTTCTTGAGCGCGTCGGACTCTACCGCACCGCGCTCGGCCGCACCGATAAAAAGATGCTCTCGGGCGAAGACCAAGACATGTTCGAGCGTCTGATGGCGGCGGGCGCGCGCGGACTCTACCTGCCCGAGCTCGTCATCTATCACTACGTCCCTGCGGAGCGTCTGACGAAAAGTTACTTCCGGCGCTGGTGCTTCTGGAACAGCGTCTCTCTCGGAGTGCTCGACCGCGAGCGGCGCGCGCCCGTCGTCTACTTGGGCGGCGTGCCGCGCTGGATGTATCGCAACGCGGCGCGTGGACTCGTGACCGCGACGAAGGCGGGTCTTGGCCGAAACGGCGACGCCTCGCGCGCCTTCTCCGAAGAGTTGGACGTGTGGAAGCTCGCGGGCTTCTTCTACGGGAAACATTTTTACAGGGCGTGAAGCGTTGACGACCGAAAGCACACAGCAACGCGAAGGCCCGTCGCTCTCGAAGCGCGCCTTCTGGATAATGTTCGCCAAGACCTTGGCGTTCGCCTTCAACTTCGCGCTGCCGCTCGTCCTCGTCCGCCGCCTCAGTCAAGCCGAGTTCGGACTCTATAAACAGGCGTTCCTCGTCGTCTCGACGGCGATGGTCGTCCTCCAACTCAACTTCGGCATGAGTGCCTTCTACTTTCTGCCGCGCGAGGGCGCGGAGCGGCAGAGGCAGATAGTTTTTAACGTCCTGCTCTTTAACACGCTCGCCGGGTCGCTCGCGCTCCTCGTCCTTCTGCTCTGGCCGGGGCTGCTCGAAAAGATTTTCAACAGCCCGGCGCTCGTCGAGTACGCCGCGCTCATCGGCGTCGTGATTCTGCTCTGGGTCGTCTCGGCGTTTCTCGAAATCGTCGCCGTCGCGCATCAGGAACTCAGGCTCGCGACCTTCTTCATCATCGCCTCGCAAGTGTCGCGCACGACGCTCCTGCTCGCCGCCGCGCTCGTCGCGGGCACGGTGCGCTCGCTCATCTACGCGGCCGTCGTGCAGGGCGCGCTGCAAACCGTCATCCTCATCGTCTACTTGCGCTCGCGCTTCCGCACCTTCTGGCGCGGCTTCGAGTGGGGCGTGATGCGCACGCAGTTGGCTTACGCGCTGCCTTTCGCCGGGGCGGGGCTGCTCTACACGGCGCAGGTCGATTTGCACAACTACTTCGTCTCGAACCGCTTCGGCGAGGCGGCGTTCGCCATCTACTCGGTCGGCTGTTTTCAACTGCCGCTCGTCGGCATCCTCGCCGAGTCAATCGGCTCGGTGATGATTCCGCGCATGAGCGAGTTGCAGAAAGAGGGACGAGCGCAAGAGATTGTGCGTCTGACGGCGCGCGCGACGCGCAAGCTGGCGGCCATCTATTTTCCGCTCTACCTGTTTTTGATGCTCATCGGACAGGAGTTCATCGTGCTGCTCTTCCGCGAGCAGTACGCGGCGAGCTGGCCCGTCTTCGCCGTCAACCTGACGCTTCTCCCTTTCAACGTCGTCGCGCTCGACCCCATCGTGCGCGCGTTCACCGAGCAGCGTTACTACCTTCTGCGCCTGCGCGTCGTCACCATCGTCCTGCTCGTCGTCGCGCTCTGGTTTTCGATTGAGCGGTTCGGGCTGGTCGGCGCAATCTCGGTGGTTGTCGCCATCGGATTGATTGAACGCTTCGCCGTCGCTTGGAGGTTCGGCCGCCTGCTCGGCGTCTCGCGGCGTGACTGGCCTTTGCTCGCGGACGTGTGGAAGCTGGGCGCGGCCGCGCTCGTCGCGGGGGCGGCGGCGGCGTTCGTCAAGTTCTTCGTCGTCGCGGGGATGAAGCCCTTCGTGGTGATTGTGGCGTGCGGCGCGGCGTTCTCGCTCTGTTACTTGGCGGCGGTTATACTTTTGCGCGTGCCTTCGGACGAAGAGCGCGAGACGTTCACGCGCCGCGTTCGCGTCTTGCGAAGGCTCGGGTTCGGTAAGACTTCCGTCGGCGTGGCCGGCGAGGGGAGTGCTCCGGTTGGCAAGTAAGACTCACGAGCTTCTGTCGCGTTGCATGCTTCTGCCGCTCGCGCGCATGCAGCGCGCCGCGCGGGGCGGGACGCGCGCGCAAGTTCGAGCCTTCCGCGAAGGGATGCGCTTCCGCCGCGACTCCATCACTTGGACGGACGAGGAGCGTCGCGCTTGGGTGCTTGGACGCCTGCGCACGGTCGTCCGCCGCGCGGCGCGAGAGACCGACTATTACCGAGAGCTTTTCCGCGAGCGCGGCTTCGACGCGGAAAGTGATTTCGGCTTTGAGGAGTTCGCGCGTCTGCCCGTGCTCGAACGCGAAGAGGTGCGCGCGTCGGGCGCACGAATGGTCTCCGACGCGACGGCGAAGTCGGAACTGCGCAGAGACTCGACGGGCGGCTCGACGGGCGAGCCGACGGAAGTTTGGCTCGGCCCCGAAGAGAGGGGCTGGCGCGAGGGCGGGCTTGAGTTCCCGATGCAAAGAATCGGCGTCCCCGAAGGCTCGGCCGTCGGCTTCCTGTGGGGGCACAACCTCGACCCGCAGGCGGACGACAGCGCGCGTCAACGCTTTCACAACTTCGAGACGAACGTGCGCTGGTTCGACTGCTTCCGACTCTCGCCCGAAGTCTTCCGCGCTTACGACCGCGAGCTTGAAGCTTGGCGTCCCGCGTGCGTCGTCGCCTACGCCTCCGCGTTGGGCCACTTCGCCGAACACTTGGAAGAGCGCGGCCGTCGGCCGAGTTACCCGACGCGATGTTTCGTCACCGGCGCGGAGAAACTTCTGCCCGCGCACCGAGAGGTAATCGAGCGCGTCTTCCGTCGGCCCGTCCATGAGCGTTACGGGAGTCGGGACGTGGGGCTGATGGCCTTTCAGTACGAGCCTTGGGCGACGAAGGATTTTCACGTTGACTGGCCGTGCGTCCTTATCGAGCCGGAGACGGAAGAGGAGACGACGTCAGTGCTAGTGACGAAGCTGCGCGCGGACGGGACGTTGATGTTGCGCTACCGCGTCGGCGACGTGGCGCGCTTCCCCGAAGGGAGTCGGCCCGGAGAGCCGTCTTTCGTTCTGCGTGAAGTCGTCGGCCGCGACACGGGGCGCATCTGGCTGCCCGACGGCCGTTGGATTCACGGCATACAGTTGCCGCACATGCTCAAGGACTACCCCGTCGCCGAGTTCATGTTCCGCCAGCGCGCCGACTACTCGGTCGAGCTTGAGCTGGTCGCGCGCCGAGGGTTCGGGGAGGAGAGCCGCCGGATGATTCACGAGACGGTCGCGGCCAACCTGCCGGGGCTGCCCTTAAAGGTCACGGTCGTCGAGCGCATCGAGCGCACGCGCGCGAACAAGTGGCGGCCCGTCGTGAGCGAAGTCGAGACGCGCGAGGCGCGAGCGGAGACGAGAGCGACGGTCGAACGTGACGAGTCGGCGGAGGTGACGACGCGATGACGTTGGGCGCGGAGAATCAATTCGCCGAGGCGCACTTCGACCCGCGCGTGGCGGCGGCGCGCGTGGCCGAGGCGCGCTACCCTTTGGAGGGCGAGACGGACTTCGTCGCCGACGCGGTCGCGCGCGCGTGCGCCGCGTTGGGTTGGAATGAAGAAGGGCGCGGGCCTTTCGGGCGCGTCGTCGCGCGGGGCGCGCGCGTGCTCGTCAAGCCGAACTTCGTCGCGCACCGAAACGAGGGAAGCTGGGGCGTCGAGCCTCTGGTCACGCACCAATCGGTCGTGCGCGCCGTAGTCGATGCGCTCCTTCTGGCCGACCCGTCGGAAGTGCTCGTCGGCGACGCGCCCTTGCAGGGCTGCGACTTCGACGAGCTGATGCGCGTGACGGGCCTCGGGAGTTGGGCCGAAGACCTCGCGGCGCGCGAGCCACGTTTTAAAGGCGTGCGCGACTTCCGACGCACGACCTGCGTCTTCCGCGACGGCGTGCGCGTCTCTGCCGAAGACCTCCAGTCCGAAGACCGCTACGCGCTCTTCGACCTCGCGGGCGAGAGTTTCCTCGAACCCATCACGGACGACGACGCTTCTTTCCGCGTCACGCGCTACGACCCGCGTCTGCTTGCGAAGACGCACCGGCCGGGACGTCATCGCTACCTCGTCGCGCGCGAAGTCGTCGAATCGGACGTCGTCGTCAACCTGCCGAAGCTCAAGACGCACATGAAGGCAGGCATTACGTGCGCGCTCAAAAACTTGATCGGCATCAACGGCAACAAGGAATACCTGCCGCATCACCGTCTGGGCGGCGCGGCCGACGGGGGCGACTGTTATCCGGGCGGGAGTGGTGTTAAGCGCGCGCTCGAATTCATCTTCGACCGGCAGAACATGACCGACTCCGAGGCGTCGGCGCGTCTCTGGCACACGGCCGCGCGGCAGCTCTACCGCGTGCTGCGCCTTCAGGGCGACCGGCTTGGCATCGAGGGCGCTTGGTCGGGCAACGACACCATCTGGCGCACCTGCCTCGACCTCAACCGCATACTCCTTTACGGCCGCCCGGACGCGACGATGGCCGAGAGTCCGCAGCGTCGCGTGCTGCATTTGACGGACGCCGTCGTCGCGGGTCAGGGCAACGGCCCGCTCGCGCCCGAGCCTCTCGCGCTCGGCCTCCTGCTCGCCTCGTCCAACGCCGCCGCGATGGACACGGCGGGCGCGCTCCTCCTCGGCTACGACCCCGCGCGCATCACCATCGCGCGCGAAGCACTCGGCGATTTCCGCTGGCCGCTCGCGCCGTTCCGACGTGAAGACGTGACGATGACGGGAGACTTGGGAGAGGGCGCGGCCACGGAGTTGCTGCGCGGGAGCGGGCGAGGCGTCACGCACCCCGTCGGCTGGCGCGACGCGGCGGCCGACAAAACGGCCGGTGCAAACGGCGCGTCGAACTCGCCGCGCGGAGAGTCTTCAAACGGCGCGTCCGTAGATTTCGAGTCCGCGCTCGACGGCTAAGGCGCGCTCGAAAACTGATAGCGCCTCGCGATTGCGCGTTTGATTAAGAACGCGCCGGTTGAATGATTTGAAATCTCAAATCCCAAATCTGACATTTGAAATTTGAAATCTCGAATTTGAGATTTGAGATTTCAAATCACGGTTGATGACAGCATCGATGCAGAACGTCCTCCAACTGATAGACAGCTTCAATCAGGGCGGCACGGAGCGTCAGGTCGTGCAGTTGACGCGCATGCTCCACCGCTCGGGACGCTACCGCGTCCACGTCGCCTGTCTCGACGGGCGCGGCCCCTTGCGCGGCGAGGTCGAAGAGTTGAACTTGGGCGACATCCCCGAGTTTCGCCTGAAGAGCTTTTACGACTTGAACGCCGTCGCGCAACTCCGCCGCCTCGCCGCCTTCATGCGCGAGCGCGAGATTGCGCTCGTCCACGCGCACGACTTCTACACCAACATCTTCGGCACGACGGCCGCCGCCTTTGCGCGCGTCCCCGCGCGCATCGCCTCGCGCCGCGAAACGGACGGCATACGCTCCCCCGCCAAACGCTTCGTCGAGCGACGCGCCTACTCGCTCGCGCACCGCGTCGTCGCCAACGCCGAGGCCATCCGCCAACAGCTCATCCGCGAGGGCTTGCCGCCCGCCAAGGTCGTCACCGTCTACAACGGCATGGACACCGCGCGCGTCGCGCCGCGCCGCGAAGTGCGACGCGAAGAGACGTTCGACGCGCTCGGACTGCCCTTCACGCCCGCGCGCCGACTCGTCACCATCGTCGCCAACATGCGCCACGTGATGAAGGATCAGGCGACCTTCCTGCGCGCGGCCCGTCGCGTGAAAGATGAAGTGGCGGAGGCCGCGTTCGTGCTCGCGGGCGAGGGCGAACAGATGGACGGTTTGCGCGCGCTCGCCGCCGAACTCGGCATCGACGCGGACGCGCACTTCACGGGTCGTTGCGCGCGCGTCGCCGACCTGCTCTCGGTCTCGGAGGTCTGCGTCTTAAGCTCGAAGGGCGTCGAAGGCTTCTCGAACTCGATACTCGAATACATGGCGGCGGCGCGGCCCGTCGTCGCCACCGACATCGGCGGCGCGAGCGAGTCGGTGCGCGAAGGCGTGACGGGCTACGTCGTCGCGCCCGAAGATGACGCGGCGATGGCCGCGCGCATCGTCGAGCTTTTGAAAGACCCGGCGCGCGCGCGAGCGATGGGCGAGCAAGGCTTGCGCGACGTGCGCGAGCGTTTTTCCTGCGAGGCGCAACTCGCGCGCGTCGAGAGCTTGTACGAAGAGCTGCTCGCGCCCGCCGCGTCGGGGCAAGCCGTGAGAGAGTTCTGATGGCCGAGGCTTTCAAAAAGTTGAAGAGCCTGCGCGGGCGCTCGCTCGACGAGCTGCGCGTGCGCGGCGCGCAGGCGCTCGCCGCCCGCGCCGAGCGTCGCGGCCTCTCTCGACAAGCGCGCATCCCCACGGACGCCGAGTTTCTCAAACTGCTCGACACCGAATTCTTAAAGACGCTCGACGCCGATTCGTTTAAGTCGCTCAACGCCGGGTCTTCAAACTTGGCGGACGTGCTGCTCGAACATTTCCGCCGACGCGCGTCGCACAACTTCTTCGCGTCCTTCGCCGACACGCAGGCGACGCTCGCGGCGTGGCGTCGTCACACGAAACATTCGCAGGAGAAGTTGATTGAACGAGCGCAACGCATCGCGGAAGGGAAGT
>DASUNL010000255.1:0-11354 GCA_036277175.1 Pyrinomonadaceae bacterium
CCGCCGCTAATCGCGCTCAAGGTCGTCCCGCCGCCCATGATGCCGATGATGATGTAGGGGACGAGCAGGACGGCTTGGACGGCGAAGATGACCGTCCCGATGTTGCCGCACTCCCAACGGTCGCGCATCATCTGCACCGGCGTCATAAACCCGTGCTTCTTCCCTAAAGCCCAGACGCGCGTGCCGATAAGGAAAATCGTGAGCGGGATGACGAGGCCCGACGAAGAGGCCATCAGGCCGTAGGTGACGATGCCGTTGTTGAAGGCATGGCCCGACGAGCCGAGGATGGCGAAGGCCGTCATGTTCGTCCCGAAGAGCGAGAGCAGGAAGACGAACGGCCCGAGCGAGCGGCTGGCGAGGAAGTAGTCTTCCGCGCCCTCGCGCCCCGCCGAGCGGCGGAAGGCGAAGATGCCTATGTAGAGGACGACGGCGAGGTAGATGAAGACGACGATGGCCGGAATCAACGTCGCACCTCCTCTTCTTTGGCGTCGCCGCCGCCCGTCGCCTGCTCGACCTCTTGCTCAAGATGACCCGGCCACGCGAAGCGCACGAGCAGCCACATGAAGAGCGCGGCCAGCACCGAGTAGGCGGCTTGGTAGAAGAGTCCGATGGGCATGAAGCCGAAGACGAAGGGCCGCGCCTGCGTCCAGTTCCAGACGTCCTGATGCAGAACGTAGATGACGAGGAAGGCCAAGACGAGCAGCAGTTTTCTCATCAGCAAGAATTCCAGCGCGGAAGGTTTTTTTATCGAGACGAGCGAGCGCCATTATCACGCGACACGGGCTGTTTCGGCAAAGGATTATGTGACGTTTGCCGCCCCGTCGATGTAAAAAGGTCGTAAAAAGGCGGCCCCGCGCGCACGGGTCTTGTCGGCGGGGCGCGGCGCACTTACAATGGCGGCTCGGCCCGGCCGGGCGCGGCTCGTCGAGGCCGGGTCAAATCACAGAAACGGAGCGACTAACTTGAAGCGCAAATCGAAGGCGTCGGCGGGCCTCTGTCTCTTGCTGCTCGCAGCGTGCGCGTCCGCAGTGGTCGCCGCGACGACGACGGCGAAACCCGACTTCACCGGCACTTGGGTCTTAGACCAGAGCCGCAGCCACAGCATCCCGCGCGACATGGAGCAGACGATGACGGTGCGTCAGGAGGGCGACCGCGTGACCGTCGAGACGCTCATCAAGACTCCGCAGGGCGAGCGCACCGTCACAGACACCTATGCGCTCGACGGCAAAGAGACGGAATTCGTTCCGCCGCCTCCGCCGCAAGCGCAGCAGCCTCCGGGCGCGCAAGCGCCGCCCGCCGTCGTAGCGAAGGGCAGGCGTCGCGGCGAGTGGCTGGCGCGCGGCGACGGCTTCGTCGTCTACGATGAGGTGACCGCCGAGGAGAAGGACGGGCCGTCCGTCGTGAAGACGGCGCGCAAGTGGATCATGTGGCCCGACGGGACGATGACCATCGAGATTTTCGAGGAGACGGCGCGCGGCGACTTCAGCCGTAAGCGTCTCTTCGTGCGCAAGCCGCAGAAGAGTTCTTAAGAAGAGTTCTTAAAGGCGTCGAGACGAAAAGGGGGAAGGAGATGAGTTTACTCAAGGCTCTGGGCGGCGGGCTGGTGGGCGCGTGCGCGCTCACGCTCCTGCACGAGGTCGGACGGCGCGTCATCCCGAACGCGCCGCGCATGGACATCCTCGGCATGCGCGCCATCAAGAAGTCTCTGCGCGCCGTCGGCGAGGACGACCCGCCCGTCGATTTGGAATTGCACGACCTCGCGCTCTTGGGCGACCTCGTCTCGAACTCGGCCTACTACGCGCTCGTCGGCGTCGGCGGGCGTCGTGGAGTCTGGGAGCGCGGCGCGCTTCTGGGTCTCGCGGCCGGCGTCGGCGCGGTCGCGCTCCCCGGCCCGCTCGGCTTGGGCCGCAGCCCTTCGGAGCGGACGCCGCAGACGCAGGCGATGACGATTGGTTGGTACTTGGCGGGCGGCCTCGCGGCGGCCGCCGCATTCGAGGCTTTCAGCGAGCCCGGCCGGAGACCGGGGAGGGGAGCGGGGCGATAAAGTGTACGGGGCGAAGCGCGCGATGAGGCCGCAGCTGGACGAGCTGAAGGACGATGAGCTGCTCGACGTGCGCTTGTGCGACCTGCCGCTCCGGCTCGCGGGCACGCCGCTCGAAGAGCGCGTCGAGCGTCTGCACGAGGAGCTGGCCGAGAGGGGCTTGCGTCTCCGCCCGCACGCATGGCTCTCGGAAGAGTGGTTCTGCCCCGACGGCGTCGCGGGCTTCGCCATCCCCTTCTACCTCGCGCATCCGCGCCTCGTAAAATTAGAGCGCGCGCAGATGCTCGAAGTCGAAGGCGGGTCGGACAAAGAGTGCATGCGCATCATGCGCCACGAGGCGGGCCACGCCTTGAGTAACGCCTTCCGTCTTCATCACCGGCGACGCTGGCGCGAGTTGTTCGGACGCTTCTCCGAGCCTTACCCGGCCTACTACCAGCCGAACCCGAACAGCCGCGCCTACGTCCTGCACCTCGGCGCGTGGTACGCCCAAGCGCACCCGGCCGAGGACTTCGCCGAGACGTTCGCCGTCTGGCTCGACGCCGGCTCGCGCTGGCAGAAACGCTACGTCAGTTGGCCCGCGATGCAGAAGCTCCGCTACGTCGACGAGTTGATGCAGGAGCTTGCGGGCAAGCGCCCCGTCGTCAACGCGCGCGAAGAGGTCGACCCTCTGTCGCGCATCGAGAAGACTCTGCGCGAGCACTACCGGCGCAAGCGCGGCCACTACTCTTTCCAGTGGCCCGCCTACTACGACCGCGACCTAAAACGCACCTTCTCGGCCGAGGCGCGACACGCCGCGCTCCAGTCGGCCGTCAGTCTCCTGAAACGTCACCGGCGAGAGCTGCGCCACCTCGTCGCCGACGTGACGGGCGTTCACCACTACACGGTCGACCAACTCTTGAAAAGTATGATTGACCGCTGCAAGGTCTTGCGCCTGCGCGTGCCCTTGAAGGAGCAGGAGGCCAAGCAGCGTGCGCTGATTATGCTGACGGCCTACACGATGAACATCATCCACGCCGGATACCACCGCATCCCCCTATGAGTTTCGAGGCCGCGAAGAAACTCCGCGTCATCGTGCTCTGCCAGCACGACCTCATCCCCCCGGAGACGCTCGCCGAGGGCGTCGAGAAGGGGACGCAACGCTGGCGCACAGAGTACGACGTCGTCTCGACGTTGCGCGGGATGGGCCACGAAGTCATCCCCGTCGGTCTCTACGACGAGACGGACGTCATCCGTCAGGCGATTCAAGACCACAAGCCGCACGTCGCCTTCAACCTCATCGAAGAGTTCGACCGCCAGCCGCTCTTCGACCAGCACGTCGTCAGCTACCTCGAACTCAAGAAACTCCCCTACACGGGCTGCAACCCGCGCGGCCTGACGATTGCGCACGACAAGGCGCTGACGAAAAAGATTCTCGCCTACCACCGCATCAACGTCCCGAACTTCGCCGTCTTCCCGCAGAAGCGAAAGGTTCATCGCCCGCGCCGCCTGAAGTTCCCTCTGCTCGTCAAGTCGCTCATCGTCGAAGGCTCGGTCGGCATCTCGCAGGCGTCCATCGTCAACACGGACGAGAAGATGGCCGAGCGCGTCGAGTTCATCCACCGGCAGACGAACTCGCCGGCCATCGCCGAGGAGTACATCGAGGGTCGCGAAATCTACGTCGGCGTCATCGGCAACAACTACCTGCGCACCTACACGCCTTGGGAGTTGGAGATGACGAAGCTGCCCGAGGGGACGGCCAACATCGCGACCGGCAAGGTGAAGTGGAATCCGAAGTATCAGGAGAAGGTCGGGCTGACGACGCACGCCGCCGACTGCTCGCCCGAGCTGCGCCGCCGCCTCGAAATCGTCTCGAAGCGCATCTACCGCCTCCTGTCTTTGAGCGGCTACGCGCGCCTCGACTACCGCGTCACCGAAGACGGCCGCATCTACCTCCTCGAAGCCAACCCGAACCCGCAGATTGCGCACGAAGAGGACTTCGCCGACTCGGCCGAAGACTGCGGCGTCCAGTACGCCCCCCTGCTCCAAAAAATCATGACCCTCGGCCTCAGCTACAACCCGGCGGGCGTGTAAGTTTTTGCCGTTTCGTCATAAAGCGCGGCCCGTCCGTCACAGAGTTCTTCGCGGGGCGCGCGCGCGGGGGGTATACTTTGGCGTTTCTCTCGGAAACTCGCTCACGCCGTTGACGAATAGAAGGGTCGTCCCGAAAAGTTTTTCACGACCGCCGACCCCTGCGGTCGAAACCCGAACAACGTCGAGGCCCGCGCGGCGCGTCTATCCCTTTGCGGGGGCGCGCACGCGCCGCGCGACGGCCGCACGTGCCTCGCGCCGAATAATTTTTTAGACGAGAGTACTGATGTTTATAGCCGGAGAGGTGTGGCGGCGCGGCTGGTTCAAGTTCGCGATTATCCTGCTCGTGTGGACGGTGCTCGGGCTTCTGTTCACGGGGCAGGCTTACTACGGCGACCTGTTGAGCGATAGGCCGAGGCCGTGGACGGTCGCGGCCAAGTCGCAGATGGTTCACCCGTACCTGTGGGCCTTGGCGACGCCGCTCGTGCTGTGGCTCGCCGGGCGCTTCCCCCTTGAACAGCCGCGCTGGAAGAGAAACCTCTGCGTCCACCTCTTCTTCGGCACGCTCTGCGCCATCTTCGTCGCCGGCTTCTACCAAGTGGCGATGTACTACATCTTCTGGTACGACGAGCGCCCGTTCGCCTTCGTCGATACCGCCCGCGTCATCATCTGGAACTCGGCCGAGAACTACGGCGTCTACGGCCTCATCCTGCTGCTGCATCACGTCTACCGCTACTACACGCGCTTCCGTCAGGGCGAGCTGCGCGCCTCACAGCTCGAAGCCCTTCTGTCGCAGGCGCAACTGCAAGCCCTCAAGATGCAGCTCCACCCGCACTTTCTCTTCAACACCTTGCACTCCATCTCTTCGCTCGTCCACAAAGACCCGGAGGCGGCCGACCGCATGATTTCGCGCCTCGGCGACTTCCTCCGCATGACGCTCGACAACACCTCGGCGCAGGAGGTGAACCTACGTCAGGAGCTTGAGTTTCTGCGCTGCTACTTGGAGATTGAGCGCATACGATTCCAAGACCGCCTCACGACCGAGATGGAGATTGACCCGCGTGCTTTGGACACGCCCGTCCCCAACCTCATCCTCCAACCCATCGTCGAGAACGCCATTCGCCACGGCGTCGCCCCGCGCTCCACACCGGGGCGCATCGAGATTCAGGCGAAACAGAAGAACGGGACGCTTCGTATAGAGGTGCGGGACAACGGGCCGGGGCTGCCCCGTAATCTAAGCACCGACAACCTGTTTCGCAAAGGTCTGGGGCTGGCTAACACCAAGGCGCGCCTCGAACAGCTTTACGGCGGGGAGTATCGCCTCGAATTGGCCGAACGACCGGGCGGCGGGCTGGCCGTCACCATGGAAATACCGGCGGCCGCCTCAACCGGGCGCTCCGACCCTTCAAACAACTGACAACGCGGAACTTTTACGGACGCGCCGCGCCCTTTTGCGTTGGCGGGCAGAGATTTCCCGCCACGAAGGGGCCGCGCGCGGTGTTCTATTCTTGTGAACCCTTCGCGCGGCCCGCGCGTGTAAAAGCCGGCGGTACTGACCTTCTCTTTTTATCTGCACATGACCGACCCGACGGGACGCATACGCATGCTCGTGGTGGACGACGAGCCTCTGGCGCGCGACAAGATTCGCCAGATGGCCCGCCGCGACCCCGACATCGAGATCGTCGGCGAGTGCTCGAACGGCCACGAGGCGCTCGAAGCCTTTCACGCTTTGCGCCCAGACCTCCTCCTGCTCGACGTGCAGATGCCCGAGCTCGGCGGCTTCGAGGTGCTCGAAGCCCTGAAGGGCGAGCCGCACGGCCCCATCGTCATCTTCGTCACCGCCTACGACCAGTACGCCGTCCGCGCCTTCGAGTATCACGCGCTCGACTATCTCTTAAAGCCCTTCGACCGCGAGCGTTTCGAGGCGGCCATCGGACACGCCAAGGGTCATCTGCGCGAGCGCGGAACTAACGGCTACGTCGACCGGCGCATCCTCGCCCTCCTCGAACAACTCCGCACGGGCCGCTACATCGAACGCCTCGTCGTCAAAAACGGCGGCCGCGTCTACTTCCTCGAAACCTCGGAGATAGATTGGATAGAGGCCGAGGGCAACTACATCAGCATCCACACCGGCAAGAAGTCGCACCTGCTGCGCGAGACCATCAGCAACCTCGAAGCGCAACTCGACCCGCGCCGCTTCGTCCGCATACACCGCTCGGCCATCGTCAACATCGGCCGCGTCCAAGAGCTTCAACCTTGGACGCACGGCGAGTATCACGTCATCCTCCACGACGGCACGCAGTTGACGCTTTCGCGCAACTACCGCGAGAACCTCCAGAGCGTCCTCGGCAACAGCCTGTAAACGAGTTGTAAATCCGCGCCCGCCCGGCGAGCCCCGCGCAACCGCTCCGCCCCGCGCCCGTACCCGTTCGTCACAAAGTTGTACGACCCCGCGCCGCCGCTCCCTAAAATCGCGCGTGTACGAAACGCCGGAACTAAATCCCCTTGTTTCTTCAAGACCAGTGGGAGAGTTTCCGAAGAACCGACGGAGGTCACGAGGATGATGAACGTGGCAGTTTTGGAGCACGGCGAGGCGAACGCTTTGGACGCGGCGACGGGCGCCGACGCGACGCACGAATCGGGCGAGCCTCTCCTTGAGAACAAGGTCGAGGCATTGCGGGAGCTGGCCGAGAATCTGCTCCGGCAGGTCAACGCTTTGGGCGAGACGGTGCAGGCGCGACGCACGGGCGCGCACCTCGACCTTCACACCGAAGTGCAACGCTTCGAGTGCGAGATTATCCGCGACGCCTTGAAGCGCACGGGCGGTCATCAGCGCCGCGCCGCGCGCCTGCTCGGCGTCAAGGTCTCGACGCTCAACGCCAAGATTAAGCGTTACCAGATTCAGCACGACGGCCCGTCCGCGTTCGCGGGGATGCGCCTCGTCGGCGACAACAACAACAAGTAGACGCGCTCAGAGCGCGCGGCCGACCTCGCACACGCGCCGCCGACCGAAGCGCGGCCGTAAACATCACCCCGTCATGCGGAGGCCCGCCATGAAAAAGTTTTTGATAAACGCGCTCGCGTGCGCGAGCCTACTCGTCTGCCTGTCATCCTTCGTCGCGTCGGCGCAGACGACGCCCGCGACCGCGACCACTTCGCCGCCGTCCGCGTCGCCCACGTCGACCGCCGAGGCCGACGAGCTTTTCCAGAAACAGGACTGGGCGGCGGCCGCGAAGGCTTACGAGGCCGTCGTCGCGCGCGAGCCAGCGAACGGCCGCGCGCTGTTCCGACTCGGCCTCTCGCTCCACTCCGCGCAGAGTTTTGCGCGCGCCGCCGAGGCGTTCCGGAAGTCTTACGACGCGGGCTTCCAGCCCGTCGGCTCTCTCTTCCGCCACGCGCGCGCGCTCGCCCGCGCCGGCGAGAAAGAGAAGGCACTCGTCGCGCTCAACGAAGCCGTCGACGCGGGCTACAGCGCCTACCAGACCCTCAACACTGACGCCGACCTCGCCTCTTTGCGCGACGACGCGCGCTTCAAGGAGACGGCGACGAAGGCCGAGCGCGCCGCGCGCCCGTGCGCCTTTCAACCCGAGTATCGACAGTTCGACTTCTGGGTCGGCGAGTGGGACGTGACCGTCTCGGGCCAGCCCGCCGGGACGAACAGCATCCAGTCAATCATCGACGGCTGCGTCATCTTTGAGAACTGGGCGGGCGCGGGCGGCGGCACGGGCAAGAGCTTCAACTTCTACGACCCCGCCATCGGCAAATGGCGTCAGGTCTGGGTGGGCAGCAACGGCCGCGCCGTCGACTTCTTCGGCGAATACAAGGACGGGCAGATGCGCTACACGGGCGAGTCGGCCGGGCCGAACGGCGCGAAAATCCAACAGCGCATGACCTTCTTCAACGTCGCGCCCGGCAGCGTGCGTCAACTCTGGGAGCAGTCAACGGACGGCGGCAAGACTTGGACGGTCGCCTTCGACGGCACATACGCGCGCCGCAAGACGGCCGCGCAGCAGTAGCTTCGGCGGCCGCGATTTGAAAGGCCGCGGGGCGCGCGCTCGGGGAGGGGCGCGCGCCCTTTTTCGTGCTTAACAAATCGGCGCGTTCGTGCTTAACAAATCCGCCCGCAGGCGTTACAGTAAAGCCTTCGACAGACACGTTCTCCGGCCTTACAGACCCTTCTTAAGGAAGCCACTCATGCCAGCCGTCAACGAGACAAAGAGAGTGAGAGTCAAGCCCGACATCCGGATGATTACGCGGATGGTTCCGCCCGACGGCAACCTCGTGCAGGGGCAGTCGGAGCTTTCGATTGACCCGGAGTTGGCCGCAGCCGCCGCGCGCGAAATCGCCGCGAGCCGCAACCACTACAGCCCGGCCGAGGGCGTCGCGGAACTGCGCCGCGCGGTCGCCGAGAAGATCGCGGCCTTCGGCGGCCTGAGTGTTGACCCCGACGCCAAGCCGCTCGAACTCCTCGTCACGCCCGGAGGGACGGGCGGCCTCGTCGCCTTCGCGCGCTCCTACCTCGTCGGCGCGTCCGCGCTCGTCTTCGAGCCTTACTACCCTTACCACCGCCGCATCGTCGAGGAGTTCGGCGGTCGCACCGAGACGCTCGCCTTGCGCGGCGAAGAACTCGCGCTCGACCGCGAAGAGCTGCGCGCGCGCTGCCGCGAGCTGAAGGGCAGAAGAGAGTTTCCCTTGCGCGCCGTCGTCGTCTGCACGCCGGTCAACCCGACGGGCAAGGTCTTCACGCGCGAGGAACTCGAACAGGTCGCCGAGGTCTGCCGCGAGTTCGACCTCCTGTGCGTCTCCGACGAGGTCTACGAGCACTACGTCTCGGCCCCGCACGCGCACATCTCCATCGCGACGCTCGAAGGGATGTGGGAGCGCACCGTGACGGTCAACTCCTTCTCGAAGTCTTGGAACATCTCGGGCTGGCGGCTCGGCTACTGTTACGGACGGGGCGAGCTCGTCGCGCCGCTCCACAACGCGCTCAACGTCTTCTACGTCTGCTCGCCCACGCCGCTCCAGCGCGCGCTCGCGAGCGTCCTGATGGCCGACCCCGCTTGCTACGCGCGACTGACCGAACGCTTCCGCCTAAAGCGTGCGACAGTCACGTCCGTCCTCGAAGAGTTGGGCTTCCGCGTCTACGACTCCGGCTCGACCTTCTACGTCTGGGCGCGCATCCCCGAAGGCTTCAATGATGCGATGGAGCTGAACGAGATGCTGATGAGGACGCAAGGGGTCGCCGCCGTGCCGGGCAGCGCGTTTGCCGACACCGACACTTGGGACAGATACATGCGCATCTGCGTCGCGCGCGAAGACTCCGTGCTGGAGAGCGCGCTCGCGAAGCTGCGGCGCGCTCTGAAAGTGAATTAAACTTCCCCCGATGAAGCTCAACCGTTTCGCCGTGTATGCGTGGGGCGTCACCGGCTACATCTTGGCCGTCATCGCGTGGGGCGCGTTCGTGCGCGCATCGGGTTCGGGCGCGGGCTGCGGTGCGCACTGGCCGCTCTGCAACGGCGAGGTCATCCCGCGCGCCCCGCAAATCGAAACCCTCATCGAACTCACGCACCGCCTGACGAGCGGCGTCGCCGGACTGCTCGTCCTCGCGCTACTCGTCTGGGCCATCGCACGTTACAGGCGGCGCGCGGATGAGCGCGCGGGCGCGACGCTCGTCGCGGCCGCCGCGTCCTCCGTCTTCATCATCACCGAGGCGCTCATCGGCGCGGGCCTCGTCCTCTTCGAGTACGTCGCGCAGAACGCCTCGACCGCACGCGCCGTCTGGATGGCCGTTCACCTCGTCAACACGTTCCTGCTGCTCGCCTCTCTGGCGTTGACGGCGTGGTGGGGCGCGGGCGGCGCTGGGGTGCGTCTGCGCGGGCAGGGAAGGACGGGCCTCGTCTTCGCGTCGGCAATCGCGGGCGCGCTCTTGCTCGCGGTGAGCGGCGCGGTGGCCGCGCTCGGCGACACGCTCAACCCGGCCGCCTCGCTCGCCGAAGGGTTGCGCCAAGACTTCTCGCCGACCGCAAGCGCGCTCGTCCGCCTGCGTCTGCTTCACCCGACGCTCGCCGTCGTCGTCGGCATCCTCCTACTGTTCACGGCCTCATACGCCTCGACGGCGCGCGCGGGCGCATGGACGAAACGCTGGTCGCTCGCCCTCGCCGCGCTCGTCATCATCCAAACGGCCGTCGGCCTCACGAACGTCGCGCTCCTCGCCCCCATCTGGCTCCAACTCGTCCACCTCCTGCTCGCAGACTTCCTCTGGCTCTCCCTCATCCTCCTCGCCGCCTCCGCCCTCTCCGTGCGCGAAGAGACGGAGCAACGAAGCGCGGCCGCCGTCGAGCTACAGTCTGTGGTCGAGTTGTGAGACGCGCCGCGCGCACGCCGGAGAGCTTCACATAAACGAGACACAAGCGTGACCTTGTCTTCGCGGCGCGCGCGCATCATAGGTGCGTGAAAAGCGAACTGGGACTCGTCTGCATCACGACCTCGGACGCAGTGCGTTACAGGGCGCTGACGCGCAAGCGTCTGTTGCAACTCGACCGGGCGGAGCAGCAGCGCGTCCTTCAAGAACTTTACCGCGACAACCTCGCGCGGCTCGACGGCGCACTCGACTTCTGTACGGCGCGCGGGCTTCACCTCTACCGCATGACTTCGGGCCTCTTCCCGTTCGCCGACGACGAAGCGGGCCGGGAAGTGCTCGAACGTTTGCGCGACGAAGTCGCGCGCGTCGGCCGACGCGCCGTCGCCTCGGGCATCCGGCTCGTACTCCATCCAGACCAGTTCGTCGTCCTCAGTTCCGACTCGCCGCCGGTCGTCGCCAACAGCATCAAGATTCTCGAACATCACGCGCGCGTGATGGACTACCTCGAACAGCCGCGCTCGCCTTGGGCGCTCATCGAGATTCACGGCGGGAAGTCGGGGCGGGTCGAACGACTCGTGCGCGTCGTCGGCGAGTTGCCCGACGCCATCCGCACGCGCCTCGCCTTCGAGAACGACGAGTATGCCTACAGCGCGTCGGAGATTCTCGAAGTCTGCCGCGCCGCCGAAGTGCCGATGGTCTTCGACGCGCATCATCACGTCGTGCGCGAGAAGCTCGACTCTTACGAGCACCCGAGCGTCGCCGAAGCCCTCGCCGCCGCGCGCTCGACTTGGCCGCGACCCGAATGGCAACTGGTACACATCTCCAACGGCCGCGAATCCTTCAACGACCGCCACCATAGCGACCTCATCACCGACATGCCTTCCT